>JAPPNE010000084.1:116007-159908 GCA_028818775.1 Deltaproteobacteria bacterium
CCCCGTCGTTGTTGTATTCAAAACAAACCCCCCCCCCCCGGTGGTTGGGGGGGGCCCCCCCCGGGGGGTTTGGGGGGCCCCCCCCCCCCCCGGGGGGGGCGCCCCCCCCCCCCCATCCCGCCATCCTCCCATCCCCCGGGGACCGCTTTACATCCGTGCACCGAATCCGCTACACCCCACCCCAACGCCCCGTTCGCGAAAGGAACGCCATGCGCATAGGACTACCCGACTTCGTCTCCAACTCCTACTTCCCCGCCATCGCCGCCGTCGAGCTCGGTTTCTTCAAAGACGAAGGTCTCGACATGGAGCTGGAGCTCATCTTTCCGGTGCCCTCCACCTTCGAGGCCCTGAGAGACCACAAGCTCGACTTCGCGGCCGCCTCCTCCCACGCCACCCTCACCAAGTTCCCGGACTGGAAGGGAGCCAAGCTGCTGGCGGCGCTGGCCCAGCACATGTACTGGTTCCTGGTGCTGCGGGCCGACCTGGGGGTCCAGCGCGGCGACATCGAAGCCGTCAAGGGTCTGCGCATCGGCGCCGCGCCGGGGGTAGACCTCGGACTCAAACGCATGCTCAGGGCCGCGGGCCTCGACCCCGAGGCGGACAAGATCGAGATCGGTCCCGTACCCGGCGCCACCGCGGCCGGAGTCTCCTTCGGCGTGACCGCGGCCAAGGCCCTCTCCGAGGGCGCCATCGACGGCTTCTGGGCCAACGGCATGGGCGCCGAGGTGGCCGTGCGCCACGGCGCCGGCACCGTCGTCGTGGACATCCGGCGTGGCGAGGGACCGCCCGACGCGCGCGGCTACACCTTCCCCGCCCTCATCACTTCGGACCGGGTCATCTCCGAGAACCCCGACGCCGCCGCCGCCGCGGTGCGGGCGCTGGTCAAGACCCAGAAGGCACTGGTGGAAGACCCGCAGCGGGCGGCGGACGTAGGCAAGGCCCTGTACCCTCCCGAGGAGGCCGGGCTCATCGCCACCCTCATCGAACGCGACACCCCCTACTACGATCCCCGTATCCCGGAGCCGGTGGTGACGAGCATGAACCGCTTCGCCCAGGACATCGGCCTGCTGGCCGCGCCGGTCGCGTACGAGGACGTGGTGGCCGTGCAGTTCAGCCATTTGTGGGAAGGTTAGAGGACGGAAGGAAAACACATGGACCTGTCACGCTTCTCACTGGAAGGACGCACCACCATCATCACCGGCGGCAGCGGCGGCATCGGGCGCTGCTGTGCGTTGGCCTTCGCCCAAGCGGGCTCCAACGTGATGATCGCCTCGCTGCCGGCGGACTCCATCCCGCCCGTGGTGGCGGAAGTCGAAGCCTTGGGGGTAGGCGCCGCCGGCGTGGCGGTGGACGTGTCCCAAGAGGATCAGGTGAAACGGTTGGTCGCCGCCACGCTGGAGCGGTTCGGCCGAATCGACGCGCTCCTCAACGTGGCCGGCGGCTCCTACAGCCGCAACCCGGAGATGCCCGCGTTTCAGCGTGCGCCGCTGCTGGAGCTTGCGCCCGAGGACTTCATGGGGGTCTACGACGTCAACGCCAAGACCGCGTTCGTGTGCTCCAAGGCAGTGGTGCCGCACATGAAGGAACGCGGCAAGGGCGCCATCGTCAACATCGGCTCCATCTCGGGCCGCTCCACCAAGCACGAGCGCCCCAACATGGCCGCCTACGGCACGGCCAAGGCCGCGGTCATGAACCTGACCTTTCACATGGCCAATCAGTGGGGACCGGAGGTGCGGGTCAACGCGGTGGCGCCGGGAATCATCGACACGCCGCGGCCCGGCGGTACGAGCCTCGGAAACCTGGAGGCGCGGGGACTGGAGAACATCGCCTTGGGACGCCACGGCAAGCCCGACGAGGTGGCGAGCGTGGCGCTGTTCCTGGCCTCGGACGCGGCCTCCTTCGTCAGCGGCTCGGTGGTGGACGTCAACGGCGGCGAATAACCAACCAACCCCTACGTGCCTCGGCGTTGCGCCCGCCCGGCCGACCGGGAGATGTCGATGAAGTCTCCCAGGACGTGTGCCGTCTCGTCCAGGATCGGGTCTTCTTCCGGAGAGCCGTTGGCGCTTGCCTTCTCCTCGTTGTAGGTTGCCAACTCGGCGTAGCTGGCGAAGGGTTTCTCGCCCTTGGCCACGCGCCGGCTGTTCTCGCTCTGGAGCTCGCGGACTTCGTCGGTCTTCTTCATGGCCCTGCGCGTCTTCTCGCTCAGCGAGACAGTGGCCTCTCCCCGCTCCTGGCGCAGGCGTTCGATACGCGCCATCAGATGGCTGAAGTCCGGGTCCGCCTGCGTGCGCTTGTGGTGTCTTCGCCGCAGTTCTTCGAGAAGCGGCGCGGTGTCACCGGTCCGGGCGTACCGGGCGCGGTCGATGACATCCCACGCCAACGCGTGCTCCAGCGCGCTCTCGCCCACCTCCGTCTTGTCGATCATGCCGGGAAACTCAATGTCGGGAATCACGCCGCGGTGCTGGGTGCTCTCTCCCGAGATCCTGTAGAACTTGGCCTGGGTAAGCTTCAGGTGCCCTCGGCTCATGGGCATGAGCGTTTGCACGGTGCCCTTGCCGAAAGTCTGGACGCCCAGCACCAAACCCCTGCCGTAGTCCTGGACGGCGCCGGCAAAGATCTCCGAGGCCGAGGCGCTGAGCCGGTTCACCAGCACCGCCAGCGGACCGTCGTAGACGATGCCCGGGTCCGTATCCGAACGAACGCCGATCACGCCCCGCCCATCGCGGATCTGCACCACCGGACCGGTCCGGATGAACAGTCCGACGAGCCGGATGGCCTCGCCGAGAGCACCCCCGCCGTTGTTCCGCAGGTCCAGCACCAGGCCGTTGACCTTGGCGTCCTGCAACTCCGCGATGAGGCGTTTGACGTCCGTGGCCGTGCTCTTGTAGTTGGGGTCCCCGGCGCGCTGCGCCGCGAAGTCGACGTAGAACGTGGGCAAACGGATGACGCCGATCTTGTCCGTCCGCTCCCCGACCTTCACCTCCAGGACCTGGCTGCTGGCCTGCTGGTCCGCCAGATCCACCTTGTTGCGAACGATGCGGATGACCTTGTGTTCTCCGCTCGTGCTCGCCTGGGGAATAATCTCCAGCCGGACCGTGGTCTCCTTGGGGCCGCGTATCAGGGTGACGACCTCATCGAGGCGCATCCCGAGGATGTCCACCATTTCGCCGTAGTTGCCCTGGGCCACGCCCACGATACGGTCTCCGGGACGCAGTTCCCCGGCCTTGTCGGCCGGCCCGCCCGGAACCAGCCGGACCACTTTTACCGTTCCACCGTCGTCCTGGAGCACGGCGCCGATGCCCTCCAGCGACAAGCTCATGTGAATGTTGAAGTTTTCACTCTGATGAGGCGGATAGTACGCGCTGTGCGGGTCGATGGCCCGGAGGAAAGCATTGGTGTACACACGAAACACATCAGCGTTGTTGGTCTTGGCCAGGCGCGTCAATTGATTCCGATAACGTTGCCGCAGCGCCTCGCGGATCTCCTCCCGCTCGGTCCCTGCCAACAGACGGTTCAGCACGTCACCCTTGAGTTGCCGGCGCCAGAGATCCCCGAGCTCGTCCGCGGAACCCGCCCAGTTCGTATTGGTCCGTTCCAGACTCTCGTCCTTTTCGAAATCGAGCTGCTCGAACCCATCGTCGAGAATGTCGATCAGGAAGCGGAGCCGTTCGTCCAGGCGTTGCCGGTACCGATTGAAGATTTTGAAGGCCGGGCCGAGATCCCCGGCCTTGACCAAGTCGTCGAAACGCGTCCGAAGGGGCTCGAACCCGTCGATATCGGCCACCGAGAAGTAGCTTCGTGACGGATCCATGGCCCTGATGTAGGAATCGAAGATCCGCCCCGACAACTGGTCGTTCAGCGTGATGGACTGGTAATGGGCGCGTGTGAGCCGCTGGAGGATTTCGGCGCTGATGCCCGAGTGCTCCGGTTCCGGCTCAAGGACCGGGGCCGACTCTCTCTGTGCCGGAGACAGGCTTGCCGGCATGAATCCCAGCAAGCAAAGCGCCGTGGCGACGGCCGCCAGACGGGTTCTCGCGCGTGCGGTTTGCATCGGTTCTCCTTGGCTACGCCGGTCATCCTAGTCCGAATTCCTACCCGCATCAAGACGCGATCTCACACGGCTTCGAAACCGCCCCGTGCCGCCGTGGAAGTTGCTTCCAGGGAGCATTCGAGCTAGCCTTGAAGACAACACACCGGACACCGGAGTCGCACGATCCCATGAAACTGCCGCGCAATCCCACCCGCGCCGTTCGCATCGGCACCGCCGTCATCGGCGGCAATCACCCTATTGCCGTCCAGAGCATGTGCGCCACTCATACCCAGGACGTCGACGCGACGGTGGCCCAGGTCAAGGACTTGGCCGAGGCCGGCGCCGATGTGATCCGCATCGCCGTGGACAGCAAGAAGGATGCGGCGGCGCTGGCGGCCATACGGGGCGCGACCGACGCCAACCTGTCTGTGGACCTTCAGGAAAATTACCGTCTGGCCAGCGCGGTGGCGCCCCACGTCGACAAGATCCGCTACAACCCGGGCCATCTCTACCACCACGAGCGCAGGAAATCCTGGCGGGACAAGGTCAAGTTCCTGGCCGAGGTGGCAACCGCTCACGACTGCGCCATGCGCGTGGGCGTCAACTGCGGTTCGGTGGATCCCGCGCAGCAAGAAAAGTTCCCCGAGGACGACTCCATCTCGCCGATGCTGGCGAGCGCCTGGGAGCACTGTGAGCTGCTCGACCGCATCGGCTACACGCGCTACTGCGTCTCGCTCAAGGACTCCGATCCGGCCAAGGTCATCGAGGTCAACCAACGATTTGCCGAAGAGCGCCCGGACGTGCCGCTGCATCTCGGCGTGACCGAGGCGGGATTGCCGCCGGACGGCATCATCAAGACCCGCATCGCCTTCGAGCAGCTCATCAGCCGCGGCATCGGCGATACCATCCGGGTGTCCCTGACCGTGCCCAACGCGCGCAAGGGCGAAGAGATCGCGGCCGGACGCGGGATACTGGCCGACATCGCCGAGGGCCGGGTGCGGAGCGTCGTGGACTACGGCCTCGACTCCCTCAACATCATCAGTTGCCCGAGCTGCTCGCGGGTGGAGAACGAGAACTTCGTGGAGCTGGCGCAGCAGGTGAAGGAGATGACCGCCTACGCCGCCGAGCATGCCATCACCATCGCGGTCATGGGTTGCCGCGTCAACGGTCCGGGAGAAACCGACGACGCCGACCTGGGCCTCTGGTGCGGCCCCCGGTTCGTCAACCTGAAGCGTGGGAGCGAGCCGCTGGGGGCATTCCCCTACGATGAGATCCTGCCGCGCCTCAAGGACGAGCTGGACGAAATGATCGCGCAGCGGGAAGACGTGCCGGACTGAAGCGCGTTCCGCCTGTCCTCATGAATTTCTGGCACGACATCGAAAAGCCGATCATCGGCCTCTCGCCCATGGACGGGGTCACGGACGCATCCTTCCGCCTGGTGGCGGCGCGACACGGCCGGCCCGACCTGTGCATGACCGAGTTCACCAGCGTGGAGGCCATCTGCTGCGGCGCCGACGGCTTCGTGCGCGACTTCGTGTACGGCGAGTGCGAACGGCCCGTGCTGGCGCAGATCTACGGACGCACGCCGGAAGCGTTCTACCAAGTGGCCCACGTCGTCTGCGAGCTGGGCTTCGACGGGCTCGACATCAACATGGGCTGTCCGGCCAAGAACGTTGCCAACAAGGGGTGCGGCGCGGGCCTCATCCTCAATCCGAGGCTGGCGGTGACGCTCATCCGCGCGGCGCGCCGCGGCATCGAGGACTGGGCCGCGGGCCAGCGCCTTGAGGACATCGGACTGGCGCCCGACGTGTTGGAGCGGGTCCGGAGCATGTGCCACGGGCAACCCTGGGAAGAAGAGCGCCGTGCGATCCCCCTCTCGGTCAAGACCCGCGTGGGCTACGACCGGGTGCAGGTGGACGAGTGGATCCCGGTGCTGCTGGACGAACGCCCCGCCGCCCTCTCCGTGCACGGCCGGACCCTGAAGCAGATGTACAAGGGGTTTGCGGACTGGGACGCCATCGCCCGGGTAGTGGAGCTGGCACGGGGCACGGGGATCCTGGTCCTGGGGAACGGAGACCTCAAGTCCATGGCCGACGTGGTGGAACGCGTGCGCCGGACCGGCGTCGACGGCGTCCTCCTGGGGCGCGGCGCCATGGGTAACCCCTGGGTGTTCCGCGACAAGCGGTGGGCCAAGGACGCACTGGCCCGCGGCGCGGAGTTCGACGCGGCCCCGCCGGACGTCTCTCAGGAAGAGCGCACCCGGGTGCTGCTCGAGCACAGCCGGCACTTCGAGGGCCTGTGGGGCGAGCGGCGTTTCCCCGCCATGCGCAAGCACTTGGCCTGGTACTGCAAGGGTTTCCGCGGCGCGGCGCAATGGCGCGCGCGCATGGTCCAGGCGCGCAATGCCGCCGAAGTCGCGCGCATCGTCGGCGCCGGCTAGTTCGACCAACCTCCGAGAACTCGAAGCGAATGCGAATCATCCTGGCGTCGACCTCGCCGCGCCGGCGCGACATCCTCGCCCTTCTCGGCCTCCCCTTCGAAGTGCACGCCCCGAATTTCGTCGAGACCACCCGCGCGCATCTCGCCCCCGAGGCCGAGGCGCTGGAGTTGGCCACGGGCAAGGCGCGCGCGGTGGCTCGTGCGGAACACGCGGCCCTGGTGATCGGAGGCGACACCCTGATCGCGCTGGACAACGAAAAGATCGGCAAGCCCGAGAGTATGGAACACGCAGCGGCCATGCTGCGGCGATTCTCCGGGCGGGATCACCGGATACTTACGGCGCTGGCACTCATTGACGGAGCCACCGGACGGGAAACCACCCACCTCGAATGCGTGGACGTGCGCATGCACCCTTTCACCGACGCCGACATCGCCGCCTACCTGGCCCGGGGCGAATCCATGGACAAAGCCGGCGCCTATTCCATCCAGGGCGACGGGCACCGGCTCATCGAGCACATCCACGGCGACTACCTCGCCGCCGTGGGGATGCCGCTACGGCCCATCGCGCAGTATCTCCAGAACACCGGAACCGATGTCCCGGTGGATGTCGAGAGGCTGTACAGCGAACGGGCACTGTGGACCTGGAGCCGGTTCGCCGCACTGTAGACGCCCCATGTTCCCCTCAACCCCTGGATTCCCGCTTCCGCGGGAATGACGATTCGCATAGCTTCCCGGACTAGCTCAACCGCAGCAGCACCATGCCGGCCATGATGGTCAGGCTGCCGGGCAGGATCTCGCGCACCCGCGCGCGCTCGTTGAACACGAGCCAGCCGGCGGCCAGGGCGAACAGGATCTCGGTTTGCTTGACCGCCTCGACGTAGGAGGTGAGGGTCAGCTCGTAGGCAAGGCTGTGGCAAATGCTCGTCAGCGAGGCACACAACCCCATGGCCATGAACGATACCCCGTGGCGGGGGATGGCGCGGAAATGGCCGGCGGAGTGGTACAGCGCCAGCGGCAGCACCGTCAGAGAGGCCGCAAGGTAACCGATCAGGTTGGCGAAGTAGACGTCGGAGTGGAGGATCAGGAGCTTCACCAGCACCACCGAGGGCGCGTAGAAGAAGGCCGCCGCCAGCGTGTAGCGCAGTCCCCGGTCCACCAACAGCTCGCGCAGCGGTGCCCATACGGAGATATGACTCTTCTGCACGTTGAGGAGATAGACGCCGGCGGTGCTGAGCAATACCCCCGCCAGCCCGGCCGCCGACGGCGTCTCGTCCAGGGTCACGTAGGCGAACAGCACCAGGAACAGCAGGCTCAACTTCCACAGGGACGTGACGATGGCGATGCCCGACAGCTTGAGCGCCTTGGAGAGGCTCAGTGTGGCGATGGACTGGGTCACGGCGAAGCCGATGACGTAGAGCCAGAACCCGTCCTTCACCTCCGGCAATCCGTGCCAGACCGAGCCCAGGGCCACGAACGGCAGCAGGAACGTGAACCGGCCCCAGACGTTGATGATATCGTCGAGCTCATGGCCCAGGTGCTTCATGGAAATGTTGCGCAGCACCTGGAACAGGGCGGAGAGAAGCGCCAGCACGAACCACATGGACACGCAGGCTAACGGTTACGGGGCGAGAAAGCGAGGTTGACACCGTGGCGGCCGAAACGGTATCACCGTTGGATCATATCGCGAAAGGGAGACTCCCGATGGTTGATAAATTCGAGGATCATTGCTGGCAGGATCTCGTCACCGAAGAGATCATGGACATCTACAGGCCCTACCGCAGGGACATCTACGTGGGCGAGCGGCCCGCGCTCCTGGCCATCGATCTCTACAACCTCGCCTACCGGGGCGGCCCCCAGCCCGTGCACGAGGTGGTCAAGGAGCACAAGAGCTCCTGCGGCGTGTACGCCTACGATGCCATCGAGCCCACCAAGGAGCTCTTCGCCCTCGCCCGCGCCCAAGGGCTGCCGATCTTCTACACTACCACCGAGACGCGGAAAGAGGTGCAGCCGGCCGCGGTGCACGCCACCAACCGTCAGATTACCGGGATCGACGCGGACGACTTCGAGATCTACAAGGAATTCGCCCCCGAGCCCGACGACATCATCATCTACAAGGAGCGGGCCAGCGGCTTCTACGGCACGCCGCTCATCGCCCACCTCACCCGGCTCGGCATCAGCTCGCTGATCGTGTGCGGCGAGAGCACCAGCGGCTGCGTCCGCGCCAGCGTGGTGGACGCCTACTCCAACGGCTACCACGTCTCCATCGTCGAGGAGTGCGTCTTCGACCGCAGCATCATCTCCCACAAGGTGAACCTGTTCGACCTGCACCACAAGTACGCCGACCTCATGAAGCTGGCGGAGGTGAAGCAGCACTTCGAGGAACAGCCGCTCAGGAAGGCCGTGTAACGCTCTTTCCACGCGTTCAAAAGGGGGGCGGGTCCCGGGACCCGCCCCCCTTTTCTTGTGCGACGCGTGAGTCGGACCAGTGACTAGTGCATACCCACCGGGTCTCCCCAGGTGAGGAGGCGCCGGGCCGCGAACGCTATCACCAGGGAGACCGCGATCAGCATGATGGAAAGCGCGTAGGCCTCTCCCACCTGCCCCTCCTGCCAGGCGAACCAGATCATGGTGCTCACCACCCGGTTTCCGGGGGTGGCCAGGAGGACCGCCGACGAGAGCTCCCGCAGGCTGTGAAGCGCCACCCACAGCCACAGGCTCACCAGCGCGGGAAGCACGATGGGCACCACGACCTTGCGCAGAGTCGCGCCCAGCGAGGCGCCGCAGGTGTAGGAGGCCTCCTCCAGCTCCTTATGGACCTGGACCTGGGCGGAGATCACCGCCCGGGAGCCGTAGGAGATGTAGCGGGTGACGTGGGCGATGACGATGACCCAGACGGTGCCGTAGACGCCCACGGGTATCGAGAGGTACATCAGGATCAGCGCGAAGCCGATGATCACCGACGGGATGGCGATAGGCGCGAAAGTCAGCAGGTTCAGGATTTTCCCGGTCCTGCCGCCGAACCGCACGATGATCCAGCCCGCCACCACCGCCAGCACCGTGGTGGCGGTGGACGCCGCCACCACCAGCACGGCCGTGTTCTTGAACGCCGTCAGGGCGCCGTAACCCGTTACCGCGTTGACGTAGTGCTTGACGGTGAGCTGCGGCACCAACTCCCAGGAAGGCGGCTGGTAGAACGTCAGCAGGCTGCCCCACGCCAACACCAGCAGCGGCAACACGACGGCCAGGCACATGTAGAGAAAAAAGAAACCGGACCCGACATACCTGGCGCGGCCCAGGTCGATCACCGCGGGACGGTAGCCGCGGCCGGTGACGGTGGTGTACTTCTCGCCCGCCCCGAGCACCTTCAGGTAGAGATAGACGAGCACGCCGCTCAGCACCAGCACGCTCATGGCCAGGGCGCTGGCGGTGCCGTACTCCGGCAACTCGCCCATGGGAGGATGGATGGCCCAGAAGATCTTGGTGCTGAACACGAGGATGCCGGCCTGCATGCCGATGACGCCCGGTATCTCGAAGGCCTCGATGGAGATGATGAAGAACCAGATGAGGGCGGCGAAGAAAGCCGGATAGGTCAGCGGAAAGGTCACCCGGCACAGGGTCGTGAAGCGGCTGGCCCCCGAGATCATGCTGGCTTCCTCGAAAGCCGGGTCCATGTTGCGCAGCACCGGCACCAGCATGAGAAACACGGTGGGGACCATGGAAAGACCCATCACGAACGACATCCCATAGAGGGTGAAGACGTTGAGGGGGCCTTCCCCTTCCATGCCGAGCAGCGCCCTGAGGACCATGTTGATGACGCCGATGCGCGGGTCGAGCAGCCGTTCCCAGCCGAGCGCCGCGATCATGGGCGGAAGCGCCATGGGCACCAGAATCAGGGCGTACATGAGATGCCGCCCCGGGGAGTTGGTGCGCTCCACCAGCCATGCCAGGGGCACCGCGAAGGCAAACCCGGTGAGGATGGAACCGGCGCCGAACAGCAGGGTGTTGAGGATCAGCTCATAGGTGCCGGGGTCGACGTAGATCTCGAAATAGTGGAACAGGGTAAGACCGCCGACCTCCATCAACGGCTCGCGCTGCAACGAGAAAAAGACCACCAGGAACAGCGGTACGACCACGAGCCACGCCACCGCTCCCAAGGTAAGCCAGCCGAACAGATCCCGTTCGCTTGCGCGCATGTCGAACTTGCGATGGGAGAGGACCGGACGTCTCCCGTCCCCTCCTTTCTATTGCCGGTTGTAGAGTCTGGCGCTGTTGTCCCAGAAGATCTTGCGCTTCGATGCGTCGCCGAGCCCATCGATCTTGAGAAAGCTGCTCACGGCGTCCGGCCACCTCGAATCAGCGTGCGGGTAATCCGTGGAGATGACGATGTTGTCGTCCCCGAGCCGCTCCACCACGTCCGTCACCAGGTCCTCTTCCACGTCCGTGGCGACAACGCATTGGCGCATGAAGTAGTCGCTCGGGTTCAGCGACAAGGGCTCGTCGCAAAGGTGTTGGCGCAACTCCCAACGCTCGTCGAGGCGGTAGAGCACCCACGGCAGCCAACTGCAGTTGCCTTCGAGGAACGCCACCTTGAGCCGCGGGAACCGCTCCAGCACGCCGCCGCCGCAAAAGCTTCCGACGGCCAGCATCAGCTCGATGGGATTCCGGTAGGTGTTGACCAGAAGCCCCTCGTTGGGAAAACCGTTGAACCGCTGCGCCACCTGGTCCATGCGCGGGGCCGCCGCCGGATGGAAGCAGATGGGCACGTTCAGGCGCTCCGCCTCGCGCCACAAGGGGTCGAAGTAGTACTCGTGAATGTGCCGGCCGTTGGCCGGCTCGGGCACGAGGCACAGCCCGGCGGCGCCCAGCTCGGTCACCGCGCGGCGCGCCTCGTCCACCGCCATGTCCACGTCGTGGAGCGTGATCAGCGCCGATGCCTTGAGCCGCTCGGGATTCTCCTTGCAGAACTCAGCGCACCAGTCGTTCCAGGCCCGGCACAGGGCATTGGCGAACTCCGGCTCCAGGGTGTCGTCCGTGTGCAGCGGGAAGGTCCGGAACAGCACCGCGACATCCAGACCCTCCTCGTCCATGGCCTCGACCTGGGAAACCGCGTCGTAGTTCCGCTCCAGGGGCTTGGCGTAGCGGTGGGCCACGAGATCTTCGCCCGGAGTCACATTGGGCCGCGCCGTAACGCCCGACGGCCGTACCGGCGTGCCGTCGCCGTAGCTGAACTTGATCTGGCCGTGGCGCTTCCTCGGCTCGCCCCTGGGAATCCGGTCACCCCACTTGGGATCCATGTGCCTCAGATAGAGATCATGCGGCTCGAACACGTGCATGTCGCTATCGAAAATCCTGAAGCCGTCTCGGGCCATGCGTAAGGACTCCTTCCCCGTCTCGGGTCCGTATCCGGAGCAGCGGCAAAACCGTGGGGCGCTAGTGCCCCGTCAGGATCTTGCGCACGGCCTTTCGCCACCCTTTGAGCTCCTTGGCTTCCGCCATGGTGGGGGCATTCCACACCAACTGCACACCGGCCCTCCGCACCATCTTCGCCGCGTCGGTCTGGGCGCTCTTGCCCAACTGGCTCCGGAACGACACTTCCTCCATGAGCCGCGACGCTTCCTGGGTGCCAAGGTAGCCGGTCAACAGCTTGGCCGCGTTGGGATGGCGGACCTTCTTCACCGCTATGGAGAAGAACCGCGTCACCGACATGGGCGAGATCCACACAAAGTCCACCGGCGCCTTTTCCTTCACCTTGGCTCGAAAAACGCGATCGAACTGGATCAGCGCCAACGGGGCCTGCCCCGCCACCAGCGCCTCCAGGGTCTGGGGGCCGCCGCGGGGCTGCACGATGGGGTCTTGGGCCTTGAACTTCTTGGTGTATTCCAGGACTTTCTCCAGGCCCCAGACAGGCACAAGGTCTCCGAAAGGATAGCCCCGCCCGACGACGATGATCTTCCTGCCCTTCCACTTGGGGTCCAGCAACCCTTCCCAGGTGGTGGGCACCTGATCCTTCGAGACCAGATTCGTGTTGAACCCCAGGACTCGCGTCAGGTCGAACCAGGGCACGAGCCGGTCGCCGAAAGAGATCTCGTCCTTGGCGATACCGAACTCGTGGTACGCGAAGGGCGCCAGGAGGTCCTTCTTGAGGAGAAGCTCGGCCGAGGTGGTAGTGGCCTGGGCGACCTCATAGGTGGCCCTGCCCACCCGCGTCTCGAGCTGTATCTTGGCGGACGCGTCGGACCCCGTGGACGGGATGTGGTTGACCTGGATCCCGGGGAACCGCTTGTTGAAACCCGCGATCTGCGCCTTGAGCGCGGAAGGGGGCGAGCCCGCGGCCATCACGACCTGGCCTTCCTTCTTCGCCTTTTCGTAGAGGGCCTTGACATTGTCCTGTGCAGAGGCTCCGCTCGCCGCCGCAAGGACACCACAGATAATGAGCGCCATGATCCAATGCATCTCGCTCTCCTTTCCTGGTCGACCTCTGCCCGGCACGTCATGAAAGCTGGCCCGCCCATAACACAGGCCGGGAAACAGGGTCAAGTCGTGCCCGCTTCCGCCAATTGATCGATCCGTTCCCGGCTGTAGCCCAATTCGCGGAGAATCTCCGCGGTGTGCTCGCCCAACTCCGGCGGCAGCGCCGAAACCTGGGCCGGCGTCTCGCTCAGGTTGACGCCGCTTCGCACGGTGTGCATCTTGCCGTGCTTGGGATGCCGCAGTTCCATGATGCGGTCGAGATGCTGCACCTGGGGGTCGCCGAACACTTCGTCGAGTCGGTTGATGGGGGCGTTGGCCACGTCGTTGCGGCTCAGCGCCTCCAGCCAGTGCGCCCGGGGTTTGGCGCGGACGGTCTCCTGCAACAGCGCCTTGAGGTCGTCGTAGTTTGCGAGACGGTCCTGGTGCTCGCGGAACCGGGGGTCGTCCGCCAGTTCGGGACGCTCGATGGCGCGGGTGAGGCCCACGAAGAACTTGTTGAGATGGGAAAGATGGACGACGAACGGGAGGCCGTCCCCGGCCAGCAGCGCGTACACGCCGGCGGAACGGCCCCGGCTCTCCACGTTGGGGATGTCTCCCGTAGCGAAGTACTGGATGATGCTGCGCCCGATGAACGCCATGGAGGCCTCCATGAGGGAGGTCTCTACCTTCTGGCCCTTGCCGGTCTTTTCCCGCGCCATCAGGGCGGTGAGAACGCCGTAGCAGGCGAACATGCCGCCCAGGTGGTCCGAGAAGGCGAGGCCCGGCGGCGCCGGGTTTTGCGGGTCGATGATCTGGCTCAGCAGGCCGCTCAGGCACTGCCCGAGTGTGTCGAAACCCGGCTTTTCGCGGTAAGGACCGGTTTGCCCGAACGCGGAAATGCCGCAGTAGATCAGGCGCGGGTTCAGTTGGCTCAGGCGTTCGTAGCCGAGTTCCAGCCGGTCCATCACCCCCGGCCGGTAGTTCTCGATGACGACGTCGGCTTCCTCCACCATGCGAAGAAAGACCTCCTTGCCTTCCGCATGGCGCAGGTTGAGCGTCATGGCCCGCTTGTTGCGGTTGTAGCTGCGGAACAACGGGCTGTACATGCGCGGCTCCCTGCCCCACTTCCGGAAGGGGTCGCCGCCGTTCGTGTTCTCTATCTTCACCACCGCCGCCCCCATGTCCGCCAGCAGCATGGCCGCGAACGGGCCGGCGATGTAGTTGCTGAGATCGAGTATCCTGATGCCGTCAAGGGCCTGTGCCATACCTGCTTCCTCCTTCGATGATGCGGCCGTGGCTTCCTTTATAGGAACCTCGGGGCGGGCGAGTCAAAGGCGTCTTGACTCACGGCGGGACTAGGATGTATTCGGGTTTCAGCAGTCGAACGGCTCCCCAAGGGAGATCATGATGAAGAACGGACTCAAGATCATCGACTCCGACATGCACATTCAGGAGCCTCCGGATATTTGGGAGAATTATGTCGACGCTCCGTTCAAGCAGCACGCCCCGCGAGTCGTCAAGGTCCCGAGCAGCGGCGATTTCAACTTGCACCTGGTGAACGGCAGGGAAGCGCGCCACAAGAGCCCGTCCCTGGCGGCCGACGCTCGCATGATCGGCGGGCGCCGGAACGAGAGTCCGGACGCGGTCGACTTCGCGCGCAAACAGGGTTTCAACCCCAAGTCCCAACTGGAAGCCATGGACATCGAGGGGCTGGACGTGGCGGTACTGTTCCCCACCGCCTGCCTGCACATCATGACCATGCCGGACATGGACCCGCTTCTGGCGGAGGCCATCTGCCGGGCCTACAACAACTGGCTGTACGACTTCTGCCGGGAAGACCCGGCGCGAATGAAGGGCGCCGCCCTCTTGCCGCCCCACGACGTATCCCTGGCGGTGAGGGAAGCCCGCCGCGCCGTGAAGGAGCTGGGCTTTGTCTCCGCCTTCCTGCGGGCGACCCCCCTGCCCGGAGACACTTGGTTCAGCTTGTACTGGGAGCCCTTGTGGGCGGAGCTGGAGGACCTGGGCGTCCCCGTGGGTTTCCACGAATGCACGAACTCCGGGTACTACCCTCACATCGAGCGCTTCGGCCGGAGCAATCGCCTGATGCGCCACATTTGCAGTCATGTCACCGGCCAGATGGTCACGATGGTGGACATCATCCTGGGCGGCGTGCTGGAACGTTTCCCCAAGCTCAAGGTGGCCTTCCTGGAATGCAACTGCGGCTGGACGCCGTCGTGGCTGGGCCGCATGGATACCCACTACAGTCAGTTGGGGGCCGCGGACACCCCCATGCTGACCATGAAGCCGAGCGAGTACTTCAAGCGCCAGTGCGTGGTCGGTTGCGAAGGTGAAGAGCGGGAGGTGGGCTCGGTCATACAGCTCATGGGCGATGACAACATCGTCTTCTCCACCGACTACCCCCACAGCGACTCCGAGTTTCCCCACGCGGTAGACGCCTTCATGCAGCAGGAGCTGCCGGTGGAGCACGCCCGCAAGATCCTGTGGGACAACTGCGCCAAGTTCTACGGTATCGAGGCGTAAACGGAAGGGAGCATCCCGATGAAGAACGGTCTCAAGATTATCGATTCCGACATGCACATCATGGAACCGCCGGACCTCTGGGAGAACTACGTCGACGCGCCCTTCAAGCAGCATGCGCCACGCGTGGTGAACGTCCCCAGCCGGGGCGATTTCAATCTGCTGCTGCTGGACGGGAAGGAGCCCCGGGCCAAGAGCCCGTCGCTGGCCAATGACGCGCGCATGATCGGCAAGCGGCGCGCGTCCACCCGCGAGGACGTGATCAGCTTCGCCCGCGACCAGGGATTCAACGCCAAGTCCCAGCTCGAGGCCATGGACATCGAGGGGCTGGACGTGGCGGTGCTGTTCCCCACCGCGTGCCTGCACATCATGACCGTGCCCGACATGGATCCGCTCCTGGCTGAGGCCATCTGCCGCGCCTACAACAACTGGCTCTACGACTTCTGTCAGCAGGACCCCGCGCGACTCAAGGGCGCCGCCATGCTGCCGCCCCACGACGTGTCCCTGGCGGTGCGGGAAGCACGGCGCGCGGCCAACGACCTCGGGTTCGTGACGGCCTTCCTGCGGGCCACGCCGCTCCCCGGCGACACGTGGTTCGGGCTCTACTGGGAGCCGCTGTGGGCGGAGCTGGAGGAGTTGGGAATGCCCGTGGGATTCCACGAGTGCACCAACTCCGGCTACTACCCGCACATCGAGCGCTTCGGCCAGAACAACCGCCTCATGCGCCACATCTGCAGCCACGTCACGGGCCAGATGGTGACCATGGTGGACATCATCGTGGGCGGGGTGCTGGAACGCTTCCCCGAGCTGAAGGTAGCTTTCCTGGAGTGCAACTGCGGCTGGGCGCCGGCCTGGCTGAGCCGCATGGACACCCACTGGAGCCAGTTGGGCGGCGCGGACGCGCCCATGCTCACCATGAAACCCAGCGAGTACTTCAAGCGCCAGTGCGTGGTCGGGTGCGAGGGGGAGGAACGCGAGGTGGGCTCGGTCATCCAGCTCATGGGCGACGACAACATCGTCTTCTCCACCGACTACCCGCACAGCGACTCGGAGTTCCCCCACGCCGTGGACTCTTTCATGCAGCAGGAGCTGCCGGTGGAGCACGCGCGCAAGATCCTGTGGGACAACTGCGTGAACTTCTACGGCATCGACGCGTAGGTTTCCGCGACACCAAAACCCGGCGAGGAAGGGAGGCGTTCCCGCGTGTCCGACACCATGCTGCGATTCGGCGTTTTCCTGGCGCCCTTCCATGCGCTGACCGAAAATCCCACCCTTCTCTTCGAACGCGACCTCGAACTGGTCATGCTGCTGGACCGCCTCGGCTACGACGAGGCCTGGATCGGCGAGCACCACTCCGGCGGATTCGAAACCATCGCCGCGCCGGAGATCTTCATCGCCGCCGCGGCCCGGGAAACCCGGCGCATCCGGCTCGGCACCGGCGTGAAGTCCCTGCCCTACGTCCATCCCTTCATGGTGGCCGACGCCATGGTCCAGCTCGACCACATGACCCGCGGGCGCGCCATGTTCGGCGTCGGGCCCGGCGCCCTGCCGTCGGACGCCACGCAGATGGGCATCGACCCGCGCCGCACGCGGCGCATGATGAACGAGTCGCTGGACGTGATCATCCCGCTCCTGGAAGGCGAGCGCGTGAGTGCCAAGACGGACTGGTTCACCCTGGACCGGGCCAAGCTGCAGCACGCCTCCTTTACCCGGCCCCGGATGGAAATGGCCGTCACCACCATCCGCTCCCCCGCTGGCGCATCGCTGGCCGGGCGCTACGGATTGGGGCTGCTGTCCCTGGGCGGACACTCCGACGAGGCCCTCGCCGCATACGCGCACAACTGGGGCATTTACGAAGAGGCCGCCGCCGCCCACGGTCGCGCGGCCGACCGAAGTGTATTCCGCATCGCCGTGCAGATGCACATCGCCGACACGCGCGCGCAAGCCATGGAAGACGTGCGCTTCGGCATCGACGCCTGGGGCGGCTACGCCCGCGACGTGCTGCCCAATCAAACCGTTCCCAAGGAAGTCACCGACACGCGCAAGTTCATCGTGGAGTCAGGTCGCGGCATCATCGGCACCCCCGACGACGCCATCCGCGAGATCGAGCGCATGCAGGCCGGCACCGGCGGCTTCGGCGTGGTGCTGTTCATGTGCCACGACTGGGCCGACTGGGAAGCCACCAACCGGAGCTACGAACTGTTCGCCCGACACGTGGTGCCGCACTTCCACGGCCAGTTCGATTCCAGACAGACCAGCTATGACGAGGCCGCAAGGCGGCAGCCGGAGTTCCGTGCGGCTGCCATGGAGGGCGTTGCAGCGGCCAAGGCGGCGTACGAAGACCAGCGAAAACAGAAAACAGGGTGAGAGCCCTTAGGGAGGAGCCTGGAACCATGATCAAGGGCGTGCACGCGATGTTCTACTCCTCCGAGCCAGAGGCGCTGCGCGTGTTCCTGCGCGACAAGCTCGGCTTCACCTCCTTCACCGACGTCGGCGGCGGCTGGCTCATCTTCGACATGCCCGAGGCCGACATGGGCGTCCACCCCTCCGACCCCACCCGCGCCGCCGGCGAGCCCGCCGGCACCCACGACATCTCCTTCTACTGCGACGACATCCACGCCACCGTCGCCGAGTTGAAGGGTCGAGGCGTCGTCTTCGACGGCGAAATCGCTGACGCCGGCTTCGGCCTCGCCATCCAACTCACCATGCCGGGCGGCGTGCGCGTGCAGCTCTACCAGCCCCACTACGAGAAGAGCTGAACGTACGAGAGCTGAGGAAGGAGGGGTTGATCGACCGCCTGAACCACCCCTTCAAAGATCATACAGCCGCGCGCAGTTGTCCCAGAGGATCTTTCGCTTGGTCTCCCGTGAGACGCCCTCTACTTCCAGGAACTCTTCCACCGCGTGGGGGAAATCCGAGTCTCCGTGGGGATAGTCGGTTGAGTAGACGATGTTGTCGTCGCCGATGAGGTCGGCGATCATGGGGAGTTCCTTCTCGGACTCGGTGGAGATCCAGCACTGGCGCTTGAAGAACTCGCTGGGCTTGAGCTCGGAGATGTTGGGGTTGCGGGCCTTGGACACGGCTCCGTCCATTCGGTGGAGCATAAACGACACCCAGCCGCAGTAACATTCCAGGAAGGCGACCTTGAGCTTCGGGTGGCGCTCCAGCACCCCGCCGCCGATGATGTCGATCATGGCCATCATGTTGGACATGGGATGCTCGCAGATGTGCCGCAGCAACAGATCGTCGCCGAACACGTCGCCCAACTGGCGGACCTCACCGGCCGAGGCGGCGGAGTGGAAGCCCATGGGAATGCCCAGCTCCTCCAGGGTGGACCACAGCACGTCGTAGTAGCGGGAGTGCCAGGGCAGCGAACGGAGCGGCTCGGGACGCGCGAACACGGACACGAAGCCCAACTCCTCCACCGCCCGCCGGGCCTCCTTTGCCGCCTCTGTGACGTCGTGGAGCGAGATCATGGCCGAGCCCTTCATTCGCTCGGGATCGGTCTGGCAGAAGTCATGGAGCCAGTTGTTGTAGGCCCGCGCTATCGCGGCGCCGAGCTTGGGGTCCATGTCGTCGCGCATCATGACGCCCAGGCCGATGGACGGGTACATGATCGCCAGGTCCAGCCCCTCCTTCTCCATGGCGTCGAGCTGCGACACCCCGTCGAAGCCCCGGGCCCGTGCGTCCGCGATCTCCTTGTCGATGCGCCTGGCGTCGAAGATGCCGCCGCGGTAGGCGGGCGGGTAGCCCTTGAGGATCTTGCCGTCGAGCATGACCATGGCCGAGCTGCGGGTGGTGGTGCTCAGGATCTTGGGGCCCCGGTCGCGCCACTCCGGCTCCAGGTACTTCTCCCACAGGTCCGCGGGCTCGCGCACGTGCATGTCCGAGTCCATGACCTTCAATCCGTCCTTCATGAGCGTTCCTCTCCCCTGTCTCCGGTCCAAATCGCCCTGAGGCGCTGACCGCCGGTCGAAATCAATCCGCGGCCAAAGCGCGGCCGGCGGCGTCCTCGCACGCGGTGCCGGCAAAGAAATCCGGGTTCACGCCGGCGTAGAAGCGCACCGCATTGGTGAAGCTGAAGTCACGGAAATCCTCGTCGGTGATGTGTCCATGATCTACCAGCTCATGAGCCTCAGCTACTACCTCGGTCATATCGGTGACGTCCCAGTGACCGATGTCCGAGCTCATCATGGCGCCCAGCTTGGCGCCGAAGGGATTCAGCTTGTCGTTGAAGGCCCAGGCGATCATGCGGTCGTCGGCCTCGCAGCCGAAGTAGAAGCGCGGTACGAAGCGGTCGCGGATGTCCTCGGCCTTGTCGATACCGCAGCGCGACCAGTCGTCGAGGTTCTCGGGGCGCCGCTGCTTGCGGCCGAGGGACGCGCGGATCTCTTCGAGCTTGGCTTCGCTGTCGATGCCGGAATACTGCGCCACCAGCTTCATCATGAGATCGATATCGGTGCTCTCGGGGTCCAGCCCGGCGATGGCGTCGCGGTTGCGCTTCTCCCAGTGCTCCAGGATGTCGCTGTAGAGGCTGCAGGCCCACGCCACGCCGCACTCCAGAAATGCGAAGTTGAGCTTTGGAAACCGGTACGTAACTCCTCCGAAAAACATCGCTTTGCACATCGCCTCGCCAGCCGATGCGAAGTGGCCGATGTGGTTGTACATGTAGTTGGAAACGGAGCGCCGGCTGCCCCAGCCCTGGCCGCTCGCGTGGGACGTCGGCGCCACCCCCAGCTCCAGGCAGCGCTGCCAGAACGGATCGTAGTCGTAGTCGCTGTCCAGCGCCAGGGTGTCGATGTAGCGCGCGAAAGGCGCCAAGTCGGGACGCTCTTCCTCAACGCGCGGGACAGGACGGTCCACGTGGGAAATGACGATGGTCTTGAGGCCGAGTTCCTTGACGGCATACTCGGTATCCTCGATGGCCTCCTGCGGGGTATGCGTGGGGATCACCGCGGCCGGGGTCATGCGGTCGGAGCACTCACCGTAGAACTCCGCGTGGAACTTGTTGAGCGCCCGGCACGACACGCGGCGGAGTTCCTCGTCCTCGAACCGAGGCGGGCCGGCCAAGCCCTCGGTGGGATAGAGCACGGCGAAATCGATGCCCAGCCGGTCCATCCTTTCGTGCAGTAACCGCGGCAACGACGCGGTGGCGCGGTCCAGGGTGTTGCTCGCCGGACGCGCCCACCACGGCGGACAGTGGGCGCGCACGCTGCGCCGCTCGGCCTCGGTCATGAACGCCCAGCGGCTGTTGGAGCGGGCGCTCACGGCTTCCGCATAGCGCCGCGGCATGTCGGCCCCGCCCAGCTCCTTCAGATAGTCGAGATAGAGCGGCGTCAACTCGACCGTGTGGCCGTCGGTGTCGATGATCGGATGGTCGAGCCGGGCGCGTACCGCTTCGGATTCCGAGGTCCGTCCTGAACTCATCACTCCTTGCCCTTCCCCTATGTGGATTGGCCGTCAGAGGCTACAGACTATGCGCCGGACTCCAGCGCATCCAGATCCTTGACGTAGTCGCGCAACGCGGAGCCCAGGGTGAACCGGGGTTCCCAGCCCAGGTGTTCCCTGGCCCGCGTGATATCCAGCGGTTGCTTGGGTCCCTCGTAGGGCGTCCCGTCCGGCACCACCTCCACCTCCAGGTCCGGGTAGATCGCCCTCGCCTCCTCCACCAGTTCGTCGAAGGTCGTCACCAAGCCCGTGCCGATGTTGAAGACATTGACCGGAGGTACCGGTACGGTAGCCGCCAGATCCACGGCCCGTCCCACGTCCTTGGCGTAGATGCGCTCCAGCGGCCGGGCCTGGCGCCGCGCGACCCTGGCCACGCCGCCATGACGGCCGCGGTCGAGGAGCGTGTGGGTGATGGCGCCGCTTTCGGCCCCGCCCTGGAAATGCCCCAGCCCGAACACGTGGGCCAGCCGCACCATCATCAGCTCGAAGCCGAACAGCCCCTGGTAGGCTTCCAGCACCAGTTCCTGGACCGCCTTGGAGTTGCCGTAGGCCGAGCTGTCGCCCCGCTGGAGCGTCTCCGGCACCGCGCCCGATCCCTCGAAGGCGCGGTTGTAGACGCCGAGCGTGCTGATCTGCACGACCCGCTTGACGCCGGTCAGGCGCGCCGCCTCAGCGACGTTGATGGTGCCCTGAATGTTGACGTTGAAGGCCCAGTAACCCTCGCGGGCTACCCGCCCGGCGATGATGGCCGCCGTGTGCAGCACCGTATCGACATCGTGGGCCTTGATGATGCCCGTGAGCGCCGGGAGGTCCAGCACGTCCCCCTGGAGAGAGACATAGTCCGCGTCGCCGAGCTTCTGCTTCAAGTAATCGTCCCGTGGCTGGAAATCCACGAAGACAAGCCGCTCGCCCCGCTCGGCCGCGAACTGCCCGAAAGAGGCCCCGATAAGCCCGCTGCCCGTGATCAGAGTCGCCATGCCGGCAATCTAGCATGGACGGTGCGGGGTTGGGAGAGTCGTGTCCGGTGTGCGTTTCGCTTCTGGCAAGAGTTTCGAGGGAACGATACACTGGAACAGACGGTACCGGTGCCATGTCCGTAAAACCGACAATGCTTTCAGAACGGGCACCCGCGGAGGTGAAACATCAATGAACTGGCCATCCAGCGAGATTGTCGGCGTTCTGAGTTTCCTCTTGCCTGGGTTCGTAGCAGCGGCAGTCTTCTATTCGCTGACGTCGTATCCCAAGCCGGGACCCTTTGACCGCGTGGTTCAAGCTCTGATCTTCACCGTGATAGGGAAAACCGTAACGGAAGGTCTCTTCTTCGTTGGAAGCATTGGGGCCGATGACCCTTGGCGCGGAAACTGGGAACTCCTAGTTTCTGTCATGGTCGCTGTTGTCCTGGGGCTGCTGACCGCCTACTGCATCAATTGGGATACGTTACATCGCCTTCTTCGTCGGCTCGGCTTGACCAGAGAGACCTCCTACGCGTCCGAGTGGTATTCCGCCTTCTCGCGTCACTGCGACTGCTATGTTATTCTACACTTGAAAGGGGAACGCCGTCTGTATGGCTGGCCTGAAGAGTGGCCTAGTCGTCCGGACGAAGGGCACTTTCGAATCGCGGAGGCCGAATGGTTGGACGCTAAGGAGCGAATTCCCGCGACGGGCGTCTCCGCGATTCTGATACCAGCGGAGCAGGTTGAAATAGTCGAGTTTCTTCGCGAATCTCAAGAAGAACCTGAGGAGTTGAACAATGGCCAAGGAGCCTAACCCTCCGCCTTCACAGCGTAGAGTGGTGCTGAAGGATGGAGTGTCACCCAAACCCACCAACATCAGGAAACCGCCACCCCCGCCGCCACCACCGCCGAAGAAATAAGACTAGCCACTGTCCTTTGGGCAAAACTCGTTGACCAAAGCGCTTTAGCTCACGCCGTACAGCCTCGCGCAGTTGTCCCACAGGATCTTCTTCATGGAGCCTTCGCTCACGCCCGGCGTCGCCATGAACTCCTCCACCGCGTGGGGGTAGTGTGCGTCGATGTGCGGGTAGTCGGTGGAGATGACGATGTTGTCGTCTCCGAGCCGACCGATGACGTCGGTGACCAGGTACTCGTCCACGTCCACCGAGATGTAGCACTGGTCGAGGAAGTACTCGCTGGGCTTCCGTGACAGCGGCACGTCGGTGAGGGCGCCGTGGAGTTCCGCCCTCTCATCCAGGCGGTACAGCAACCACGGCAGCCAAGCACAGTTGCCTTCGAGGAACGCCACCTTCAGCGTCGGGAACTTCTCCAGCACGCCGCCGCCGCAGAAGGCAGACACCGCGAGCTGCAGCTCGATGGGGTTGCGCAACGCCATGGCGATGACGCTGGAATTGGGATGGCCGTAGAACTCCTGCGCCACCTGCTGCTGCTTGGGGTTGGCGGGCGGATGGAAGCACAGCGGCACTCCCAGCCGGTCGATCTCCGCCCACAGGGGATCGTAGTAGCGGTCGTGGATGCGCCGGCCGTTCACCGGCTCCGGACAGACGGACAGGCCTACCACCCCCAACTCCGTCACCGCTCTCCGCGCCTCGTCCACGGCCATGTCGACGTCGTGCAGCGTCAACAGCCCCGACGCCTTCATGCGCTCCGGCCGCTCGCCGCAGAAGTCCGCGATCCAGTCGTTCCATGCACGGCAGAGGTCGTTGGCGTATTCCGGCTCGAAGCTGTCGTCGCAGTGGAGCGGCGAAGTGCGGAACATCACCGCGAGGTCCAGTCCCTCGTTGTCCATGGCCACTACTTGGGACGGGGCATCGTAACCGTGCTCCAGCGCGTAGCCGTAGCGGTCGGCCACGTTGTCCTCGCCGTGCTCCAGGAGTTTCTGGCGCGGCCGCAGGACTTTCCCGTTGCCCAGACTGAACTCGATGCGCCCGTGTTTGGTGCGCGCCTTTCCGACCGGAATACGGTCGCCCCACTTTGGGTTCATGTACTTCTCGTACAGGTCCTGAGCGTCGTAGACGTGCATGTCGCTGTCGAATACCTGATATCCGTTCCTGGCCATGTTCCTGCTCCTTGTTCCGGTCGTGGTACCTGCCGTAACCGGGTTGCCGCCCCCTACGAAATCTGGATCAGCTCCGGGGGAAAGTCATTCAGGCACTCGGTGCCCGAGTCCCGCATGGCGTATGTGTCGCCGATGAAAAGCCCTTTGGTCCGCTCCTTGTCCACGAGATGGATCTGCAAGACGAACACGGTACCGTTCTTGAACACCATGTCGTCGCCCTCGAAGAGCTTGTCCTCGGCCAAGCTCGTCAACTCCGGCCCGATCTGCGGCTCGTGGCGCGGCTGCGCGCCGAGCATCCCTTGCAGGTAACCGCCCCAAGCATCGTAACCCGCGGGCTTGATGACGCTGTTGGCGGCGTTGACCGAGTCAGACCCCGTCCCGCCCACCTTCAAGGTCTCGGCGACTCGATGGTAGGCCTCCAGCGCCACGTCGAACATGCGCCGGAACTCATCGGTGGGCGGACCGATGAACATGGGCTTGCCGGTCTGGGCTTCGTAGCCGTTGTAGAGGACTCCCAGCTCGTTGTTGATGATGTCGCCGTGGGTGATCACCCGCTCCGAGGGGCGCGGGCGTTGGTCGCCCACGTCCGAATCGTGCATGGGCGTGGAACTGAGCTGAATCATGCCCATCTCGCCGCCGCTTCGCACCACGGCCTCGTACACGATGGCGAAAGCCTCTGACTCGGTCATGCCGGGCTTGAGCTGATCCGCCAGCGCCCGCAGCCCGACATCCTGCACAAGCGCCGACTTGCGCAACGCCTCGATCTCCTCGTCGCTCTTGTACAGCTTGAGGGCCAGAAACTCCTTGGTGACGAACACGAACTCGGCGTCAGGCAGCTCCGACACGAAGAATTCCCAGTGGTTCTTCGGGATCGAGGTAAAGGGGTCGTACTCGACGATACCGATCCTTCCCTTGTCGTAACCCATCTCCCGGACCTTGCCGACGATGGCGTCGAGGACGTTGGGACGGCCCACCACGAGTTCCTGCACCACGCTTCGGGCGATCATTCCCGGCGCCAGCGCGTGCCCCGGCCGGGTGATGATGGCCGGCTTCCCTTCCTTGGGGAAGAAACAATAATAGGCCATTTCCGCCTTGGCCATCATGTTGGTGAGGTAGCGGACGTTGAACCACAACCGTCCGTATGAAGCCGACCCGCCGATGACCAACAGACAGTCGAGCTCCTTGTCTCGCATCATCCCGCGCACATTCGCGTAACGCCGCTCGTATTCGGCGTCGGAAAACCTCGGATAAGGGTACTTGGCGTGCAGTCGGTCCAACTCGTCGCGCTCGATGAACATGGCTTTCCTCCGTTGTGATAGACGGTCCTTGCATTCTTGAGGCCAGATTTCTTCTCTAAATCACCGCGCTCCGGCGTGTCAACTTGACACCCGCAGCCGATGGTGCGATAGAATCGGCCCCCGAAAGGAGGGCATCATGAGAACAGTACCTTCTCCGAGGCAGTCCTGGAAACCGTTACTTCTGTTGCTCGCGCTCCTCTTCCTCGCGGCGCCCGCATCCGCCGCCGACCCCTATTACAAGGGCAAGGAGCTCAGCATTCTCTGCGGATTTGCCGCCGGTTCGGGAGTGGACCTGCATGCGCGCCTGATGGGCCGGCATCTGGCGAGATTCATCCCCGGGAACCCCTCCGTCATCATCCAGAACAACCCCGGCGCCAGCGGCATCCTGGCATTCAACCACGTGTACAACCGCGCCAAGAAGGACGGGCTTACCATTGGCAACACCTCGTCCGGACTGATCACACGACAGCTAATCAAGCGTCCGGGAATACGCTTCGACCTCAAGAAATCCGTGCTTGTCGGAGCCAACAGTACCCAGTCACGGTACGTCTACGTAAATGGTGGCCTCGGCATCAAGTCGGTGGGGGACCTCTACGGCCGCGAGAAGCCCATCGTCACCGGCTGGTCTTCCAAGGGCGGCGGACCCGACGTCATGATAGAGCTCATGTTCCGCATGTTGGGCCTGGAGCGGAAAGCCATTTACGGGTACAAGGGCGGACCCGACATCTTCCTGGCGGTGCAGCGGGGGGAGATCGAGATGGCGTCGTCCAACGAGATGGACTATCCGACTCAAGGGAAGCCGCTGGCGCAACAGGGCGCGATTCGCGTGCTGATGCAGAGCGGGATTTTCCAGGACGGCAAATTCGTCAGGAGCAAGACGCTCCCAGACATCCCCACCGTGGAAGAGGCTTACACCGAGCGTAACGGCAAGGCTCCCTCGGGTCCCTTCTGGGACGCCCTCAAGGCGCTGGCGGCGGTACCCACGCGATCCTACTGGGTGGCGCCCGGGACGCCGCCCGAGTTGATCGACATGCTGCGTCAAGCCTTCGTCAAGATGAGCAACGACGCACAGTACCAGACGGATTCCAAGCGCCTGCTGGGCTATGTGGACAAGCTGGATACGGGGCCGCGGAAGCAGATCATCGTCAACTATCTGAGTCTGCCGGAGGACATCGCGAAGCTGTTTGTGCGTAAGCGCTAGCTTCGCTGGACCTGACCACGTGCTCGAAGCGGCAGTCGAAGCCATCCAGAATCTCTTTATCCCGAGCCGCCTGGGCCTGCTGGCGCTCGGGGTCGTCATGGGGCTCGCCCTCGGGGCCATTCCCGGCCTCGGGGGCATCGTGGGCCTGTCCATCCTCCTGCCCTTTACGTTCGACATGGACCCGTTCACGGCGTTTGCCGTGCTCATCGGTCTTCACTCCGTCATCTGCACCGCCGACACCATGCCCGCGGTCCTCTTCGGAATACCCGGGACCGCGGCGTCCCAGGCCACCATCCTGGACGGACATCCCATGGCCAAACGCGGCGAGGCCGGGCGCGCCCTCGGGGCCGCCTACATGTCGTCGCTCATGGGAGGGCTCTTCGGCGCTCTGGTGCTGGCCCTGTCGGTGCCCGTGTTCCGCCCGCTGGTGCTTGCTTTCGGAGCGCCCGAGTTCTTCATGCTGGGCATGCTGGGCATCTCCATGGTGGCGGTGCTGGGCGGACGCCGCCCTCTCAAGGGTCTCATCGTGGGTGTGATCGGCCTTCTCGTGGGGTCCGTGGGCGGTGACCCGCAGACGGGCATTCTGCGCTGGACATTGGACCAGCCCTACCTCGAGGACGGTGTTCCCCTGGTCCCCGTCAGCCTCGGCATCTTCGCCATACCGGAGATCGCCGACCTCGTGGTCAAGGGCACGCGCATCGCGGACGTACCCAAGGACGCGACCCGCGGCGTGACCGTCGGCATCCGGGACGCCTTCCATCACTGGTTCCTGGTGCTCCGATGCAGTGCCGTGGGCACCTGGGTCGGATTCATTCCGGGGTTGGGTGCGTCGGTGGTGGACTGGTTCGCCTACGGTCACGCGGCCCAGTCCATCAAGGACGCGCGCAGGACCTTCGGCACCGGCGACGTGCGCGGCGTCATCGCGCCCGAGAGTGCCAACAACGCCAAGGAAGGGGGCGTTCTCATCCCCACCATCGCATTCGGTGTGCCCGGCGGAGCGGCGATGGCGCTGCTCCTGGGAGCCTTCACCATCCAGGGCCTCGTACCGGGTCCCGACATGCTGACCCGCCACCTGGACGTTACCTATACCATCGTGTGGAGCATCGCCGTGGCCAATATCCTGGGCACGAGCATCTGCCTGCTCTTCACCAATCAGATCGCCAAGATCGCCACCATTCGGGCAAATCTCCTGGCGCCTCTCATCATCGTGGTGGTGGTGCTCGCCGCGTTCCAGGCCACGCGCTATTTCGGCGACCTCGTGACGCTGACGTGCTTCTCCATTCTCGGCTGGCTGATGAAGCGGTTCGCTTGGCCGCGGCCGCCCCTTATCCTGGCGATGGTCCTCAGCACCATCGTCGAACGCAACCTCTTCATCTCCGTCAACCGCTACGGCGTCTCATGGTTGGGGCACCCGCTGGTGTTGGTCATCGGTCTCATCATCGCCGCCAGCATGTTCTACGCGTTCCGGACTCAGAGACGGGTCGCCGATGAGAGTTGAACCTCGCACCTTCTTCACCGCCGCCTTGGCAGTCGGCCTTGCGGCAGCCATCTACACCGCGAGAGACTGGCCCGTAGAGACCCGGATGCTTCCCTGGGCATTGGGAATTCCCGGACTGCTGATGGCGCTGATCCAACTGTTCCTGGATTTCCGCGCCCACGAACACACGCAGGAGACCGCCGCTGCGGACCTGATCGACCTTCCCACGGACACGACCCTCCCACCCCACATCGTCACGCGCCGCGCCGCCATTTTTTTCGGCTGGTTCCTGGGACTCATCGCTGGCGTATGGCTGTTCGGCTTCTTCATCGCGGTACCGTTGTTCGTATGTCTCTACCTGCTGCTGCGGGCTCAAGAGAAGTGGTGGAGCGCCCTTCTCTACACCGGCCTTACCTTCGGGTTCCTGTGGCTCGTCTTCGACCGGATCCTGCGAGTGCTGTGGCCGCAGGGAGTGGTGTTTGTGTGGCTCGGGTTCTGAGGTCACAATGTCCGGGGTTGGTTGCCCGAGCCATGACGACTGTTATAATTCATCCGCTAGGGTTCACCTAATTCGCGAAAGACAGCGGGAGTCAGGTCGGGGCTTGGACACTTGGGTGTAAATCGACAATCGAGTGGACTGACGCAACCTGGAATCCGGTCATCGGTTGTACCAAGATTACGCGCGGCTGTGACAATTGCTACGCCGAACGGTTCCGGGGTACTCCGGGACATCCCTTCGAGGATGGCTTCGACCTCAAGCTCCGTCCTGAACGACTCTCCCAACCGCTTTCATGGAAATGGCCGAGGAGAGTCTTCGTCAACTCCATGAACGACCTGTTCCACAAGAAAATCCCGACGGCTTCGACCGTATGCTCGTTTGTCAAGGCATCGAGCATGACCTGAGTCTGGTCACACCAGATTCCCTGATCACTCAGTATCCGATAGACACCATCTGGTGAACTCTTCGGAGACCAAACCATGCCACGCACGACCACCATCACCGTACGGCTCAGCGGTGCGCTTAGCGACTTCGTCGCCGCCAACCTTGGAGACGACGGGTCCTACGAAGACATCAGCGAATACATTCACGATCTGATCAGACGGGACAAGGTGCGCGCGGAGCGTGCGTCTTTCGAACGACTCAAGGCCGAGCTGACACTCGCCTTCACGGCGCCCGACGATACCTACCATCCCCTCTCCGCCCCAGACGTCATCGCGAGGAACAAGGCGCGATCCGACGCGTGACCTCGGTATGTGACGGAGACCTCGGTATCGTTACGGTTCTGCAAGAACGCATGCATCAGATTGACCGATTTCGAGAAGACTTCCGAGCAGGAGCCTACTCTCCGGCCGCCTTCTCCAGGTCGGCCACGAAGTCCCTGAACCCCTCCTCCATCGTGTATCTCGGCTCCCATCCCAACACGTCCCTGGCTAGAGAAAGGTCCATGGCCTGCTTCACCTGTAGCGGGGGCGGCGGGCCGGGCAGGACCTCGACTTCCAGGGTCGGGAGGACTCCCTTGATCGCGGCAACCAACGCGTCGAAGGTCAGCACCTCGCCGGTGCCGATGTTGAAGTGCGTCTGCGCCGGCGGCGGGATGGTGGCGGCGATGTCGACGGCGCGGCCCACGTCCTTGGCGTAGACGTACTCGAAGTCCGTGGTCAGGGGCCTGGGCACGCGCGCCACCTCGCCCCGCAGGGCGCATTGCACCAGCGTCTGGATGAGGCGGCCGCCGGAAGAGCCGCCGTGGAACCGCCCGAGCCCGTAGAGCTTCGCCAGGCGCAGGGCGATCACCTCGAAGCCGTACAGACGCTGGTAGGCCTCCACCATCAACTCCTTGGCGGCCTTGGTGTTGTCGTAGAGCCTGCCGTTGCCGCGAGGAAAGTCCTCCCGCAGCGGCGCGGGACAGTCACGGCGCTGGTCATAGACGCTCAACGAGCTGATGTGCACGAGACGCCGCACGCCGGCCAGCCTCACGGCTTCCAGGACGTTGATGGTCCCCATGACGTTGATATTGACGCCGGTGTAGGGGGCATCGGCTACCTTGGTGCCGATGAGTCCAGCGGTGTGCACCACGGTGTCCACGCCGTGCTCCGTCATGGCGTGAAGAAGCCTCGGCAGGTCGAGGGTATCGCCCTGGAGGAACGCGACGTCCGCCCCCGGCAGTTTCCTCTCCAGGAAGTCGCCCAAGGGCTGCGCGTCGTAGAAGACCAGCGGGACGTTCCTTCGCACGGCAAACTCGGCGAAGGACGTCCCCACCAGTCCGGCACCGGTGATGAGTGTGGTCACGGGCGAATCCTCTGGTCGTTCGCACCCAGCGCGCTGCGAGGTGTCTCCCCGGCGACTCGGCTCAGCCGCTCTCGCCGTTCCCCGAAAGGAAGTACCCGCCGGTAATGGCATCGTGCCAAGTCTTGGCGACGCCCGGTGCCACGCCCAGGGGCAGGTCCGTCTCCGGCGTCCAGTAGGAATGGACTCCGGCCTGGAAGTGCATCAGCGCGGTCTTGGGGGCCGGTTCCATGCGCGCGAACATGGGCATCACCAGGCTGCGGTAGGAGTCGGCGCTGTGGTCGCGGCTGTCCTTGGTGACGCAGAAGAGGACCGGCGGCACGGGCTTGACGCCGGGTCCCTGGAGTTCACGCCCGTAGCCCAGGTACTGTTGCACCAGCGCTTCGGTGCCGCGCTCGTCGAGGCCGAGCCGGCCGGCGGTGACCCGGGCACCCTCCTCCAGCGACGGTTCGATGTTGGTGCTGACGACGTACTCGCACTTGAACTGGGGCTGGTCCTTGGCGGCGTCCCATGCCTCCATCACTTCCTCGATGACCATGGGCAGCCGCATCAGCGCCACTGGGCCGTCCTGACCGAGCTTTTCGGGGCCGATGTAGCGTGCCTTGTCGCGCCACGTGCGAACGTACAGTTCGTAGAACGGGTCCACCCGGCTGGTCTCGGTCACCCGCCTTTCGTAGTCGCCGATGGCTCCGAGGGAACCCTGGACCGCCAGCTTGGCCTGGTTGATGTAGCCGAAGGACGAGTTCTCCACCGCCATGACGCCGGCGACGTTGGGCACCCGCTGGGACAGCATGAAGACGAACGGGCCGCCCGTGGAATGCCCGTGGACGTAGACGGAGTATTCCCCATCCGGAAGGTTCCGCGCCATCACCTGTTTGCCGCCCTCCTCGAAGGCCGCGGGCCAACCCGCGAGGCGGTACCAGAAGGTCGTGCCGGGCTTGGCGTGGAGCACGGTGCGGGTGCCGTAGCGTTCGCGCAGCGAGCTGTCCTTGACCACCTCGTACTGGTCCGGCGTGACGTGTTCGCCGGTGAGCCAGATGGGGGTGCGGATGGTACCGTCCGCATTGATGGTGTCCCCGGGCCAGTTGCGCGCCGGATCGTCCAGGCAGAGCCGGCCGGGATAGGTCATGGTGGCGACCTTGAAACCGAACTTCCCGGCGAGCAGGCGCGCCACGGGCGCCATGGTCTTGAAATCGCCGTCGCCGCCTGACAGCAGGTAGGCCCCCGCCTTCTTCCCGTCCGCGCCCACGACGATCCCCGCCGGGTCCTCCGGCTCGTAGATCTGCGCGCCGATGTCCCACTCCAGCCCCACGGCCTCGATACGGACCAGATCTTCGTACTCCTTGAGCGGGATGTCCGGCATCGCCAGAACCGCCCTGGAGTCGGTGAGGCACTCCTCCCGCGACACCTCCGCGGGAGGAGTCCAAACGGCACTTCGCGTTGTCATGGATATCCTGTCCTAATCCACCCCGTACAGCCGCGCGCAGTTGGTCCAGAAGATCTTCTCCAGGGACTCCTTCTTCAGCCCGGGGATGGACGTGAAGGTGGAGACGGCCTCGGGCCAGCGCGAGTCGATGTGCGGGTAGTCGGTTGAGAAAACGATGTTGTCGTCGCCCATGTAGTCGATGACGTTCACCACCAGCGCTTCGTCCACGTCCGCTGAGATGAAGCACTGCTCGCGGAAGTATTCGCTGGGCTTCTTGCGCAAGGGGATCTCCGCCATGGCTCCCTGAAGTTCGCAGTACTCGTCCATGCGGTACATCAGCCACGGCAGCCAACTGCAGTTGCCTTCGAGAAAGGCCACCCTCAGCTTGGGGAACTTCTCCAGCACGCCGCCCACGCAGAAGGCGCTGACGGCCAGGATCAGCTCCACCGGGTTGCGCAACGGGTTCACCAGGAGGTCTTCGTTGGGATGCCCCTCGAAGCGCCGGGCCACCTGGATCTGGTTGGGCCGTGCCGGCGGGTGGAAGCAGATGGGCACGTCGAGGTCGATGGCCTCGGCCCAGAGCGGGTCGAAGTGCCGGTCGTGGATGTGGTGACCGTTGATGGGTTCCGGGCAGAGCGACAGCCCGATTGCACCCTTTTCCTTGACGGCCCGCCGCGCTTCCTCCACCGCGAGGTCCACGTCGTGCAAGGTGATCAGGGCCGAACCCTTGAGGCGTGACCTGTCGGCGCCGCAGAAGTCGTACATCCAGTCGTTCCAGGCCTTGCACAGGTCGTTGGCGTACTCGGGCTCGAAGTCCTCGTTGGTGTGAAGCGGCGCGGTGCGGAACTGCACGGCGACGTCGAGTCCCTCCACGTCCATGGCCTCGACCTGCGAGACGTTGTTGTAGTTCTGCCGCGCGGGCTTGACGTAGGCGTCCTTCTGGCGCTGCTCGTGGAAGTGCACCGCCTTTCCGGGAGGACGGATCGGCGTGCCGTCGCCCAGCACGTAACGTGTCATGCCGTGGAGTGCGAGGCCCTTGTCCTGGCGCTTCTCCCGCACCTCGCCGCGCGGGATGCGGTCGCCCCACTTGGGATTCATGTAGGTCAGGTAGAGATCGTGGGGCTCGAACACGTGCATGTCGCTGTCGAGTATGCGCAAACCGTCTCTCATGGGTTCCTCCGTTTCGGGTACGCCGGCCTAATCCGGCGCCGCCGCCCCGCTGGTGTAAGCCCGCGCCAGGAAGTCCGCGGTATGCACCACGCGAATGGACGATCCCTGCTCCCGGAGCGCCGCCCGGATCTGCAGGATGCACCCCGGATTCCCGGTCACGAGCACGTCCGCCTCCGTCGCCACCACGTTCCTGGCCTTTCGCGCAGCCAGCCTGCCGGCCAGCTCCGGTTCCGTGAGATTGTAGGTCCCCGCGCTGCCGCAGCACACGTCCGCCTCGTGGAGATCGACCCACTCGACGCCCGGGATGTTCTTGAGAAGCTCACGCGGCTGCGCCTCCACGCCCTGCCCGTTCAACAGGTGGCACGCGTCATGATAGGCCACCTTGACGTTCACGCTTGTTCTGGGCGCGAAATCGGGCAACGCATGGAGGAACTCTGCCACATCCCGCACTTGGGCGGCAACACGTTCGGCCGCTGCCCGAAACGCGGCGTCCTCCTTGAAATGCGCGCCGTATTCGCGCATGGCCGCACCGCAACCGGCGGCGTTGGTCAGCACGGCGTCGACATCCAGGCTATCGAACGCGGCGATGGTCCCGCGCGCCAGCGCCAGACCCCGCTCGTGGTCTCCGTTGTGCAACGACAACGCGCCGCAGCAGCGGGCTCCCGGCGGAACCCGGACCTCGCACCCGTGCTGCGTCAACAGCCGAACCGTGCCGGCATGCGTGTCGCCGAAGAGGCTCTGCATGACGCATCCGGCGAGAAGACCCACGCGGTGCCGCACCGGTCCGACCGATGCGGTCACTTCGGGCAGGGCTATGGACCGGAAAGGCGCTTCCGGTTCGGGCAGATAGCGCAGCGAGCGGCGGACCGACGCCGGCAGGAGCCCCGCCCGGGCGACACGCCGAAGGCCGAACCGTGTCATCCAGCGCACCGCCCAGCCGAACGCCTTCATGATCGTCGGATTTGGAAGGGCGCGGTTGAGCAGCCCGCGCTTCATTCGCTCCCACCAGGAGCGCCGGTGCCGGGAGCCGATGAACTCGCGCGCCGCTTCGATGAGGGTGCCGTAGCGCACACCGGACGGACACGTGGTCTCGCACGCGCGGCAGCCGAGACAAAGGTCCAGGTGCCGCACGCTGGTGTCGTCCAGCGGCACCGTCCCGTCGCGGAGCGAGCGCATGAGCTGGATGCGCCCTCGCGGCGAGTCCATCTCCGTTCCCAACTCCAGAAACGTCGGGCACGACGCGATGCACAGCCCGCAATGAATACAGTTCCCGGAGCTTTCGAAATCAGCCAGTTGTGAGCTCATACCTTGAAGAGATCCGTTTCCGAAAACCGGACAGACGGCCCTAAATCCCCGCGACAAAGCGTCCCGGCGACAGGACTCCCTTGGGATCCAGGGCCTCCTTGATACGCTGCATCAGCGGCAGCGCTTCGATCCCGTCGCCCCAGATGTCAAGATCCGCCTTGACCTCGGGAGCCGCCTGCTCCACGACCAGCGTGCCGCCCAACGCCGCCGCGGCACCGCGCAGTTCCTCCACCAAGGCCCGCGCCGAGCGGCCCGTGTTTTCCACTTCCGGGCGCTGCACACGGACGCGGACGATGCCGTTGCCCGCGTGGGCATGCACCGCCATCGTCACGCCGTGTTCCGCGCTCGCGTCTTCCAGCGCCGCCACGAACGCCGTAAGCCGGGTGGGAAGAAGGCTCGCCTTGAGCTTCAGCAAGCCCTCGCCCAGCACGTTGGCATCCCGCAGGTCGGCCAGCACCGCGACCGCGTCCTCCCCCACCTGTTCTTCGAGTGTCTGCCCTTGCGCCAGCGCCCGCAGGGTCGTTTGCTGGTCCGCCACGTCCTCGTCGGAACCGCCGAAGCCAACCACGATGATGCAATCGCCACCACCGGCCGGGACGGGCGTCAGGAGTTCAATCAAGCGTGGTTCCAGGGGCGCGGTCCGGATTCGTTCCAACAGTTCTCGCGCCTCCGCCATGTCGGAACAGGTCATCCGACCCACCGCCAATGCCGGGGGAAGCCCGCGCAGCTTGAAGGTCGCCTCGACGATGACCCCCAAAGTCCCCAACGCCCCGCAGTAAAGCTTGGCCAGGTCGTAGCCGGCGACGTTCTTGACCACTCTCCCGCCGCTCTTTGCGAGGGTCCCGTCCGCCCGCGCCACGGTGATGCCGATGAGCAGGTCCCTCACCGTTCCCTGGGAGAAGCGCGACGGACCGCTCAGGTCGGCGCTGATCAGTCCGCCCACGCTGGTGGCGGCCGGCAGGGGCGGATCCACGGGCAGCCACTGGTTGCTCCCGGCAAGCGCTGCCTGAAGCGCGGCCACGCTCATGCCCGCCTGAGCGGTCACGGTCATGTTCGCGGGTTGATGATCCACCAGCGCGTTGAAGGACACCAATGAGAGCGCGGCAAAAGGCCTCAGCGGGAGCCCGCCCAGGCCCAGGTGGGCGCCGAAGCCGGCCGGCACCAGCGCGACGCCGCGGGCGCGGGCACTTTGCAGGATGCGGCAAACCTGCTCCGCCGAGTCGGGGAAGAGAACCCGCTCCGGCCGGATTCCGTCGATGGTGAAGCGCGCGAAATCGGCCGGCGTTCCGGCGGCTACGCCGGACAGGCGCAGATCGTCGTCGAATCCATCCCAGTCCGGCACCGGCTCCATGAGGGATGTGCGGCTCATACAACAACCGTCCCGTGGCACGCCCGGTGCCCGGCCGTACCGCTTACATCGCCGCCTGCCGCCGCGGCGCCCGCACCTCGACCTGCCGCTCCGCAGACGGGAATATCTTGTTGGGGTTGCAGCAGTCGTCGGGATCGAACACGGCGCGCACCTCCTCCATGGTGCGCAGATCGTCAGGCGTGAAGATCAACGGCATCAACGCCACCTTCTCCACCCCGATGCCGTGCTCGCCGGTCAGGCTGCCGCCAAGCCTCACGCACTCCCGCAGGATTTCGCGGCCGGCGGCCACCACCCGTTCGGTTTCGTTCCGGTCGCGCTCGTCGTACAGCAGGATGGGATGGATGTTGCCGTCGCCCGCGTGGAACACATTGCCGATTCGGAGGTCGTACGCCTCGCCGATGGCGGCGATCCGCTCCATGATCTCCGGCAACCGGTTCGGCGGAACCACGCCGTCCTGGCAGCAGAAGTTGGGGGCGAGGCGCCCCAAGGCGCCGAAGGCACGCTTGCGGCACTTCCACAACGCCTCGCGCTCGCGATCGTCGCGGGCCACCCGTATCTCGGTGGCGCCGTTGGCTTCGCAGATCTCCCTGACTTTGCCGGCGGCCGCCTCCAGCCCGGCCTCCATTCCGTCAAGTTCGGCGATCAACACCGCGCCGGCGTCGCGCGGGAAGCCGAAATGGAAGGCGTCCTCCACCGCCTGGATGATCATGTGGTCGAGCATCTCCAGGGCGGCGGGGACAATGCCGCCGGCGATGATGGCGGACACCGCGGCGCTCCCGTCGGCCACGGAATCGAACACCGCCAGGAGCGTCTTGCACGCCTGGGGCAACGGCTGGAGCTTGAGGACCGCCTCGGTGACGATGCCGAAGGTGCCCTCCGAGCCGACGGTGACGCCCAGGAGGTCGTATCCCGGCGCGTCCTCGGTCATAGCGCCGAGGCTGACGACTTCACCGTCCGGGAGCACCAGCGTCACCCCGAGCACGTGGTTGGTGGTGACGCCGTACTTGAGGGTGTGCGGGCCGCCGGAGTTTTCCGCCACGTTGCCGCCGATGGAGCAGGCCATCTGGCTCGAGGGGTCCGGCACGAAATGGAGCCCGTGGGGTTTGGCCTCCCGGCTCACCCAGGCGTTGATGACGCCGCTCTGGACCACGGCGCGGCGGTTGACCGGATCCAGATCGAGGATCCGGTTCATGCGGGTCAGGCTCACCATCACCGGCGCCCCCAGCGGGAGGCAGCCGCCGCTCAGCCCGGTGCCGGTGCCGCGCGGCACGAAGGGCACTCCTTCACGCCGGAGCAGCTTGAGGACCGCGGCCACTTCCTCGGTGGAACGCGGCAGCACCACGATGTCCGGCGCCGACTTCTCCAGCGTGTACCCGTCGCAGTCGTAGACGCTCAGCTCCGTGGGATGCGACACGACGCCGTCATCGCCCACGATGTCCTGCAACCAGCCGACGAGCCTTGGGGTTGCCATAAAATGACGTGTCGCGCCCGGAGCACGCGCCACCCACGTGGAGCCCAGCGCGCCCCGGGCGCCGTGTATCAGCCGCCGTAGAAGACCGAGTCGCCCAGGTCCTTGAGCAGGAGAGTGGCGTCATCGGCCCGGCCGGAAATCTCGCCCCTCACGCCGGCCTCCACCACTTCCCCGACGAATACGGAATGGTCGCCCTTCTCCACCGTATCCACGAGCTTGCACTCGACGAACGCCGGCGCGTTGGCCAGCACCGGCGCGCCCGTGGCGCCCGCGGAGAAGGCCTCGCCGCCGATGCTGTCCCCTTCCCGCTCCAGCGACTTGAAGAAAGTGAAGGCCTGGCCTTGCTGCCCCTTGCCCAGCACGTTCAGGGCGAAGCTGCCGGACTCCTTGATGATGTCGTGCGCGCCCGAGTCCGCCTTCACGCCCACCACCACCAGCGGGGGCGCGAACGAGGCCTGCGTCACCCAGTTCACCGTGGCCGCGGCCACGCGGCCGTCCTTGGCCTCACTGGTCAGGATGTACAGTCCGTAGGGAATCATGCGCAAAGCGGTCTTCTTGGCATCGGCGTCCATTCTTTGCCTCCTTGAATCGGTGATGAAAGCGCCCGCGCCGCCACGCGAGCGCGGGCCGCAGAAGATGGAGAAAGAAGTTAACAATTCCGGGGGAGGGCGTAAACCGTCGCATAATCGGTTCGGATAGCGGGCCACAGTCGACTCACGGGATCGCTTGGTAACGACTGCCGTTAACAGAGTTCTTGGCGAGGATTGCAAAGGGTTGACAATTCGCCATATAGGGTTGACAATAGAGTGCTGTTAAGTTGACTAAGGAGAATCCTCGATGGCAGGCACGAGAGAACGAGGCCGGGCGATCCGCAGTTTCATCCTTGCACATGTCGGTGCCCATGGGAACGACATTGGGCAAGTTTGCGCCGCCCACTACGGTATTTCACGCCAAGCTGTCAACAAGCATCTCCGCCGCCTCGTTGTCCATGGGCTATTGACTGCTCGCGGAGCAACACGCAACCGCCACTACTCCCTGACTGTACTCACTCGAGAGAAATTTTGGGTCCAACTCACCGAAGGGGTCAACGAAGACGCTGTGTGGCGCACCAAGATCGGTCCGCTTCTGTCCGATCTGCCTCAAAGGACACGGGAGATTTGGCAATACGGCTTTACTGAAATGCTGAACAATGCCATCGATCACTCGTCGGGAACTTGCGTCGTCATTGACGTTACACGGAATGCTGTTGGAGCACGGATCACTCTTTGGGACGATGGTGAGGGCATCTTCCGCAAGATCGCCAGAGAGTTGGGGCTGGACGATGAACGGCATGCGGTCCTTGAACTGGCCAAGGGGAAGTTGACGACCGACCCCGAGAACCATACTGGTGAAGGAATCTTCTTTACGTCACGGCTGTTCGACCACTTCGACATTTTGTCCCACGAGGTCTTTTTCTCACATGACAGTGCCACACAAGAGGATTGGATCCTGGAATCTCGCTCGACCTCGTACAGTACGCTTGTGTTTCTGGAACTCGCCAATGACACGGACAAGATTTTGGGACAGGTTTTCGACGAATACACCGCGGATGAAGGCTATGCCTTTTCGAAGACCGTGGTGCCTGTAAGCCTGGTTCGTTACGGAGATGAAGCTTTGATATCACGATCCCAAGCAAAGCGCCTTTTAACGCGATTCGATCGCTTTAAGACAGTCCTCTTAGATTTCAAGGGAGTCGAACAAATCGGGCAGGGCTTCGCTGACGAAGTATTTCGGGTATTTGCGCGAGCACATCCCAACGTTGACCTTATTCCCATCAACACGAACAAACCCGTCCAAGCTATGATCCGACACGCAGGCGGCCCGGCCTGACCGGTACTCGGAGCCATGCTAGGAAACCTGTGGGGCGGGCTGCCAAACTAAGCCCTTTTTGGTAAATTGTGACCAACACGGAAGACCTACTGACACGATGAAACCCAAAGTGTACATAGACGGCCATGTGGGCACCACCGGCCTGCGCATACGCGACTGGCTCGTCGGACGCCGGGACATCGAGCTGTCCACGCTGGACGAGGATCGGCGCAAGGACACGGCGGCGCGGCGCGCGGCCATCGAGGCGGCGGACCTGACGGTGCTGTGCCTGCCGGACGACGCTGCGCGGGAAGCGGCCCAATGGGTTGCGGACTGCGGAACCCGTGTCATCGACGCCAGCACGGCGCACCGGGTGGCGGAGGGGTGGACTTACGGGCTGCCGGAGCTCGACGGTGCACGGCGGGAAGCCATCCGCGAGGCCGGCTTCGTGGCCAATCCCGGTTGCTATCCCTCGGCTTTCATCCTCCTGACACGACCGTTGGTGGACGAGGGGCTGCTACCTCACGATACCCCGGTTTCAATCCACGCCCTGTCGGGCTATTCCGGGGGTGGCCGGGCACTGATCGAAAAATGGGAGAACCCCGAGCAGGGACTCAGTTCGTTGCCCTACGAGGCACCCTATGCCTTGGGTGCGCGGCACAAGCACATCCCGGAGATGCTGGCGTACGGCGGGCTCACGGTGGAACCCCTGTTCGTGCCCGCGGTGGGCCCGTTCCGCTGCGGCATGCGGGTGGAGGTGCCGATTCCGCTGGGCGTGCTGCCCATGGGTGTAAACAGCACCTCTATCCTGGAGTGTCTACGGGAACGCTACGAAGGTGAACCCTTCGTCCGGGTACTCCTTCATCCGGACCCGCGCGAGGCTCACGAACGCAGCTTCGACCCCCAGGCCTGCAACGATACCAACTGCATCGAACTTCACGTGGTGCCCCACCCGTCGGGGCACACCTTGCTCGTGGCGCTTCTCGACAACCTCGGCAAGGGCGCCAGCGGCGTGGCCATACAGAACCTGAACCTCATGCTCGGGCTCCCGGAGACCGCGCACCTGCCGGGCTGATGGGCCGGAATTTCCTCGCGGGGTTGTTGGCCTGCGCCCACCCCGCCACTCCTGGATTCCCGCTTCCGCGGGAATGACGTTCATGCTGGCGTCGCCATTCTCTACGCTACGTGTTTCGCTCGCGGCGTGCAGGTAGGTATCGGCTATCCCGCCAGCCCCTGCCATACAAGCTTTGCCTCCATCACGATGATCAGCGTGACGATGACGCGGTTGAACCACTGTTTGCTGATGTAGGGAGTCGTCCGCATCCCCAACGGTAGGAACAGCGCGATGGGGACCAGCGCGAGGACGCCTTGGCCGAGAAGCTGCCGGTCGAAGAGGCCGGCGGCCAGGCAGAAGAGGAAGTGCATGGTGGTGAGGCCCAGAAACATCGTCGACGCCGCGAAGATGTACGCCTCCTTCTCCAACTGGAACGCGCGCACCCACGCGGCCACCACGGCGCTGGACATCCCGGCCGCGCCCTGGGACACGCCAGCCAAGGCGGCGATGACCGGCGAGAGGACGCGGCCCAGCCGCCCGCTGAAGCGAACCTCGATACGGAAGGCCAGCAGGACCAGGTAGGCGCCCACGCATATCGCCAGCACCAGGGTCAGCATGCGTTCGTCGGCGGTGGCCAGGAACCAGGTGCCACCGGCCACCCCCAGGGCGCCCGACATGGTGGCGAAAGCGAGCCCCGGCACGGTGTGGAACCTGGAGCGATAGGTCCACATGACCCAGAAGTTGCTGACCATGTTGGGGATGGTGATGACGATGACCGCCTGTTGGGCTCCCAGAAAGCCCGCCATGATGGGCACGGCGATGAGCGGCAGCCCCATCCCCGTGGCGCCTTTCGAGAAGGCGCCCGCGCCCAGGGCGACGAAGATGATCAACAGGGACTCGATGTGCATGTAGGCAAGCAGCCTTGCGAGCGTTAAGTGTGGGTGGCATCCCTCCGTACTGCGAACACCGCAGGATTACCATAGCCCGAACGCGAGTCAAAAACGCGTCCGCGTCGCAATGAGGACCCGGGTCGGACGAGACACTGTACCGGACTCCGCCATCGCGCCGTTTCCGCGGCTCCCCTGGACTCGTCGTGATTGACAATTGAGCGGCGTCGCGCCACGACAGATACGACATGAGTTCCGGTAAAGCCAGATCCTCACAACCGGCACCCAACCCCCGTCCCGACGTGCAGGCCCTGCTCAACCCGCGCAACGTCGTGATCGTCGGCGCTACGGACAAGCCCGGCAACTGGCCGCAGCGCTGCGCGCGCAATCTCGCCCGCTACGGCTACGCCGGCGCGGTCTACCCGCTCAATCCGGGACGCGAGGAGGTGTGGGGCACGCGATGCTACCGGAGCTACGCGGAGCTGCCCGAGCAGCCCGACCACTTGGCAGTGTTCGTGCCGGCCCCGTTCGTAGAGGAAACCCTGCGCGAGGGAACGGCCGCGGGAGCGCGCAGCGCCACGGTGGTGTCGGCGGGTTTCGGCGAATCGCCCGATCCCGACGCTCTCGCGCGCGGCGAGGCCCTGGCCGCCACCATCGCGGAGTTGGGGATCGCCGTTTCCGGACCCAACTGCCTGGGCAACTTCAACGGCGGCGCTCGCTTCGTCACCATGACAGACAACCGCCCGCAACGCACCGAGCCCGGTCCCATCGCCATCGTCGGGCAGTCCGGCGGCCTCGTGATGGCGCTCAAGCGCACCCTCGAAGAGCGCGGCATGGACGTGGGCTACATCGTCACCAGCGGCAACGAGGCTGGCCTCAAGACCGGAGACTACCTCGAGTACTTCGCCGCCGATCCCCAGACCCGTATGATCGTCTCCTACCTGGAAGCCGTGCGCGAACCAGAGAAGTTCCTGGCCGCCTGCCGTGCCGCGAAGGCGGCCGGCAAGCCGGTGATCGTGGTCAAGCTCGGCACCTCGGACAACGGGCGGGCAGCCGCCCTGGCCCACACCGGTGCGCTGGCCGGTTCCATCGCCGCCTTCGATGCCATCGCGGGCGCCGCCGGGACGGTCCGCGTCGCTACCCTGGACGACGTGGTTGAGATGGCGGAGTACCTGCTGCACACGCGGCTGCCCAAGGGCGAGGGCTTGGGGGCCATCACCTTCTCCGGCGGTCTGCGGGGCGTGCTGCTGGACCAGGCCGCGGCCAACGGCCTGTTCTTTCCGCCTCTTGCCGCGAAAACAGAGAATCGGCTTGAGAAGCTGCTCGGGGTCGGCACGGTCGTCGGCAACCCGCTCGATTCCGGTTTCGCAGCGCTGTCGAGCCGCGAGACCTACATCCGCTGCGTCGAGGCCATGCTCGACGACCCTGGAGTCGACACGCTGCTCCTGCAGGAGGAGCTGTTGCGGGCTCCAGAGGGCGGCAACAAGGAAGCCAACATGCAGGCCGTGAACGCGCTGGCGGCAAGGGCGAGGAAACCCATCGCCTTCGTCACCATGATTTCCCACGGCCTGAACGACTATGCCCGTGAACTGCGCGACGGCCTGCGCAACGTCGCGTTCATGCAGGAAGCGGACAAGTCGTTGCGCGCGGTCCGCTCCATCATCTCCTACGCCTTGCGCGCCAATGCCGATACGGATCCGAAGCGGACCGCGGCAAACGCACCTCCCTTGGCGGTCCGCAAGCTGCTTGAACGCGCCAGCCGTGGGCCGGGTCCGACGCCGCTGTCGGAAATCGATTCCAAGGCGCTGCTCCGGGCCTACGGGTTGCGGACACCGAAGGAGCGGTTGGCCCGAAGCGCGACCGAGGCGGCGCGCATCGCCCGCGAGATCGGGTTGCCCGTGGTGCTGAAGGCGACGGGCGCGGAGTTGACGCACAAATCGGACGCCGGCGGCGTATTGCTCGACAACCGGACCCTGAGCGCCGTACGCCAAGGCTATGCTGTCATCATGCGGAACGTCGCGCGCAAGGCCAGGGGAATCGCCATCGACGGCGTGCTGGTGGCTGAGCAGGTGGCCGGGGAACTGGAGTTGGTCATCGGCGCCGCGCGCGATCCGGAAATGGGTGCCATGGTCATGTTCGGCTCCGGCGGGGTGGCGCTGGAGCTGTATCGCGACGTGGCCTTTGCCGCCCCTACCCTGGATGAGGCCGGCGCCGATGAATTGATCACGCGCACCAGGGCCGCCCGCTTGATCGACGGCTATCGCGGCGCACCGGCGCTGGACCGGAAGGCGCTTGTCAAGGCGTTGATGGCGGTATCGCGCCTCGCCTGCGACCTGGGCGACCGGCTCGAGTCCATCGACCTCAATCCCTTCGTACTGCGCCGCCGGGGCGGCGTCGCGCTGGACGCCCTTGTGGTGCTCGCCGGCGCCGGCCGCGACGGCGAGGGTTCGTGAACAGAAAGCCACGCCATTCCCTCAACCACGGACGTCCTGTCTGAGCGTCAAGACAGAACTGCGGTGGCAGTCCATCACGGTCCGTGGCTGCTCTTGCACTCGGAACTTCAACCGGAGTAATGTGCGGGCGTGTCAAGCTCGGGCGGAATCAAGGATTGGTCGACCGAATCGGCAACAAGGAGGATGTGACCATGTTGAACGCTTCGAAGGGGCTTCTTCTGTTCCTGTTTCTCGCGCTTCCGTTGGCTTTGGGCACGCCAGCTTTGGCGGCCGATTCCGGGAAGACGCTCCGTTACGCCGCCGGGAGCTTCGGCGAGGAGTCCATGGATCCCACCCGCACTTCCATCAGCGCCTCGCTGGGTCTGGTGGGGCCGCTGTGGGACTGGCTCACGGAGATCGACGCCGCCGGCAAGCTCTCGCCTGGGCTGGCGCTGAGCTGGGAGGCCGGGGAAGACGGGAAGTCCTGGACCTTCAAGCTGCGGCCCGGGGTCAAATTCCACGACGGCAGCGAGATGACCGCCGAGGACGTGCAGTTCACGCTGATGGAGGGGTTCCGCCGGCCCAAGGCCAAGGCCTCACGGGTGCGCCAGTTCCGCAAGGGCATCACGGACGTCAAGGTCGTCGACCGCCACACGGTGACGGTGGTCACGGCGAAACCGTGGCCTACCTTTCCCTATGACATGTCCTTTCAGCCCGGCATCGAGGGCATCGTGCTCCCCA
>JAPPNE010000085.1 GCA_028818775.1 Deltaproteobacteria bacterium
TGCTCCTCCGTCTCCCCTCTGCGTCCGTCATCACCCGCTGAACGAACGAAAACCCTACGGTCGAAAAGCGATGAAACGGCCGTAAGCGTATCGAAAGCGAGTGAGGTCAAATCCGGGGGATATTCAAGCGCATCGGAGGCGACAATGCAAGAGCTGAGAGGGGCGACTATCGAGAGACAAGTAGCCGAAATACATCAGGTTATAGTCTCTCTGCGCACCTTTGTGCCCGTGCGGCGAACAGATGGAATGCACGAGTGTACCTAATCGACACCAACGTCGTCTCCGAATCGCGCCGTGCCCGTCCCCATCCGGCGGTCTTGGATACAGGATGCCTTGATCGCATCAGTCGCCATCGTCAACCGGCTGACCGTCGTAACCCGCAACGTCCGTGACTTCCAGCAAATGACCGTGTCCATCCTGACATGTGGCGCACATGCAAGTATGTTGTCCCCATGTCCAAGATGATTCAGTTGCGGAACGTTCCTGATGAGCTTCATCGGATTCTCAAGTCGAGGGCTGCTTTAGCCGGGATGTCGCTTTCGGACTATTCGATCGCGGAACTCGCGCGTCATGCCGAGCACCCGACACTGGAAGACTTGTGCCGAAGGCTCCGGAGTCGACCGTCGTTCCATCCGACTCTTACGCCAACCCGAATCATCCGGGAGGAACGGGACAGGCCGTGATCGTCGTTCAATCTCATCGCCCTTCGTATCCTTGTCAAGAGTCATGAATTCCGTTCCAGAGGGGAGTGTCTTCGTCAAGAGGGTGGTGCGCCCGCCAGGAATCGAACCTGGACTTAGGGTTCCGGAGACCCTCGTGATGTCCTTTTCACTACGGGCGCGTGTCTTTCTGTTTACCAGACAGAGTGGCCGCCCCTCAAGTCTGTTGAGCGTTGCAGTCCGTTTCCGGTCCGTTTGCCTTGCAAATCTTCCACTCGTTGGATGATTTGCAAGGCAATCCTTTACTTTTCCACAGCGTTCAGGATGGCTCGCGCCACGACTTCCGCGGCCAGGATGCCGACGGCGTTGACGTCGGCCTTGCGTTTGCCGGTGGAGAGGGCGAAGAGGGTGTCGCCGTCGTGAAGGGTGTGGGCGGGGCGAATGGCGCGAGCGATGCCGTCGTGGGCCATGGATGCAATGATGTTGGCTTCGACCGAGGAGAGGGCGGCGTCGGTGGCGACGACGCCGATGGTGGTGTTGGTACCGGGGGTGGCCGGGCGGCGCTGGTGAAAAGACTTCGGCGTTGCGGTCCCCGTTTGGCTGGCCGGCTCGTCCGGAGCGCCGGCGACCATCTCGCCGGTGGCGGGATCGACGATGCCGCCCACGGCGTTGACGACCACCAGGGCGCCCACGGTGACACCGTTGGGGAACTTCGCGCAGGCCGAGCCGATGCCGCCGCCGGCGCGGTGCAGGCCGGGAGCCTTGCCGACGGTGGCGCCGGTGCCGGCGCCTATGCGGCCGGTGGGCACGGGCGCGTTGCCGGCGGCCTTGCAGGCGCGGTAGCCCATGGCCTTGTCGGGGCGGACGCGGGGGTCGCCGACGGCGAGGTCGTAGATCACGGCGGCGGGAACGATGGGGACGACGGCGTGGGCGGTGGAGTAGCCGGCGCCGCGCTCTTCGAGGAAGCGCACGACGCCCGAGGCGGCGTCGAGACCGAAGGCGCTGCCGCCGGTCAGGAGAACGGCGTGGGCCTGGCCCACGAGCCGTCCCGGCCGGATGGCGTCGGTCTCGCGCGTACCCGGAGCGAATCCGCGCACGTCCACGCCGGCAGCGGCGCCGGCGGGACAGAGGACCACCGTGCAGCCGGTGCGCGCGCGCCGGTTGGTGGCGTGACCCACCTGAATGCCCCGCACCGCGGTAATGGTCTCGTTCTTCATGGCGCCTGCATCAAGTCTAACCGGTGAATCGTTTGCCTCACACTCCTTCTCGCGTGGCCCTCGCCACTGGCGTCATCGCGCCTTGCCGACGACAAAAATCCTGCGCAACTTATCGCAGTTATTTGCGGGACGTGACACTAGCCTATAGCCTGTTCCCATGAGCGACGAAAACCCCTCCATGCGGCCGCGTCTTCGTTACGTCGATGTCTTCCCGGTCCCCGCCGAGCAGGGGAGGCAGGACTTCGGCATCCGCGACCCGCAGCACTTCAGCGACAAGGTCCTGCGTCTCCGCCCCGAGGCGGCGTACGCGCTGCGGTTCTTCGACGGGGAGCATACGCTGCCGGAGATCCAGGCGGCGTACCGCGAGGCCTACGACGTGGAGTTTCCGCTGGAGTTGCTGGAGCAGCTTTGCGAAATCCTGGACGAAGGCTATTTCCTCGCCAGCGACAACTTCAGGCGCCACTACCAGCGGCTGGCCGGCTCCTTCCACGAGGCACCGGTCCGGGAGGCATTTCACGCGGGCATCAGCTATGACGAGAACCCCGGTTCGCTGAAGGAGGGCCTGGGCCGGTTGTTCGAGCCGCCGGAGGGACCGGGGCTGCCGGGTGAGCGGAGCGCGGAGCGGAACGTACCCGGAATCGTCGTGCCGCATATCGACCTTCGGCTGGGGGGCCACGCCTACGCCTGGGCGTACAAGGAACTGGCCGAGGCCGAGCCGCCGGAGCTGTTCGTCATTCTGGGGACCGGACACAACGCGCTGCGGAACCCCTACGCGCTGACCTGCAAGAGCTTCGCCACGCCCCTGGGAGAGGCCCCGGTGGACGCCGACTTCGTCTCGCGCCTGAGCGAGATACACGACGGCGAACTCTTCGCGGATGAGCTGGCGCACCGCTCCGAGCACACCATCGAGTTCCAGGTGCTGTTCATTCAGCAACTCTTCGGCAATGTGGTGCCCATCGTGCCGGTGTTATGCTCCTTCTCGTACGCCGAGCCCGGAAGCGGCCCGGCGGGCGAGTCCATCGAGCGTTTCACCGAGGGGCTGCGCGGGATCATGGATGACGACGGCCGCCGCATCTGCCTCGTCGCCAGCGCGGATCTGGCCCACGTGGGGCCGCGCTACGGCGACCCGGACGGCTTCCGGGGCGAGGAGTTGGAGGAGGTCAAGCGCAGGGACGTGGAGATGCTGCGCCACGTGGAGAACGTGGACCCGGAAGGTTTCCGCGACTACCTGGCGCGGGAAGACGACCGGCGCCGGATCTGCGGGTTCTCGCCCATCTACACCATGCTCAAGGCGATGGAGGCGGAACGCGGACGGCTCGTGGCCCACGATCACGGCGAGATGGACCCGGTAGGATCGATCTGCAGCTTCGCCAGCGTCGTGTTCGAGTGACGCTACGACTCGGGGAAGAGCGTGTTGCCGTCGTCGTCCTCGACGGTGATGGCCTTGGTGGGGCAGATCCGGGCCGCGAAGACGATCTTCTCCTGGGTGTCGCCGTCGGGGTCCGCCACCTCGGCGATGAAGCGCTCGTTCATCTTGAAGACCTTGGGCGCCGCCTGGACGCATTTCTCGTGGCCGTCGCACTTCGTGTTGTCCACCGTAACCTTCATGTTCCCTCCCGGATGAGTCTGGATGTCCCTTCTATAGCGAAGTCGGCGGTTCGCTTCCAGCGGCCCTGCCACGGTGGATTTTTCGCTGTTGCAGTGCCGGAAGCGGCTGCGATATAGTGAACGCGGCATGCGGATCCATCGCTACACGTCCTGGGACGGCTCCCAGGAGGTTCGTTTCCCCACCGCCAACGACCTGCTCAAGCAGCTTTCGGATACGTTTCTGGAGGAAGAGGGCGTGCGCCGCGCGCTCCGGAGCCTGATGCGCCGGGGCTTCGAGTCCGAGGACGGCATGCGCTCGGTGCAGGGGCTGCGCGACCTGCTGCAGCAGGCGGAGGAGCAGAAGCAGGAACTCCTCAACAAGTACTCTCCCGATTCCTTCAAGCTCTCGCCCGAGGAGAGCGAGGCCCTGAGCCGGAAGCTCAACGAGTTGGCGGAGAAGCTGGAAGCGTATCACGAGCAGATGCGCAACTTCATGGAGCGGCTGTCCGGGCGCTATGCCGACAACATGGACGAACTGGCCGAGAGGATGCGGCAGGCCCAGGAGCGCTACCAGCAGCTCAAGGAGCGCCTCGGCGAGCAGATCGAGCAGCGCTCCATGCAGCAGCCGCAGAACCTCACCGGACCGGGCGCGCCGGACCTGTCACAGATGCTGGACCGCTTGAGCCGCCTTCTGGAGGACGAGGACTTCCTCAAGAACCTCCCCAACATCCTCGACGCCGCGGTCGACGACCTCGACAACCTGCTGGAGAACCTCGATTCCCTGAGCCAGCAGGAGTTGCAGCGGCTGAGCGACGCCATGTCCCAGATGGAGCAGCTCGAGCAACTGCTGAACCAGTACCCGTTCCAGGGCAGCCAGCGCATGGGGATGGGGGAGGCCGGAGAGATCCTCGGTCAGCTACAGGGCCTGGAGCAGTTCCTGCGTTGGGGCCGGCGGGGCCTCGGCGACGTCTCCGATCTCGATCTGGACGCCATGCGGGACCTGTTGGGAGAAGAGGCCTACGAGCAGCTCAAGTACCTCCAGGGCGTGGAACAGATGATGGTGGACGCGGGTTACCTTGTACGCACCGGCAGCGGCCTGCGGCTCAGCCCCAAGGGCATGCGCCAACTCGGCGACAAGGCCCTGAAAGAGATCTTCCAGCTCATGAACAAGAACCGCTGGGGGCAGCACGCCAGCGCCAAGACCGGCAACCAGGGCATGCGGCTGGAGGATACCCAGGCCTACGAGTACGGCAACCCGCTCAACATCGATATCCGCAAGACCCTCATGCAGTCGCTGGAGGACGGACGGACCGGGGTCCCCGTGCAGATCGAGCCCAAGGACTTCCAGGTGTACCAGCACGAGTTCTCCACCGACACCGAAACCGTGCTGCTCATCGACGTCAGCTACTCCATGCTGATGAACGACGCGCTGCACGCCGGCAAGAAGGTGGCGCTGGCGCTCAACCGGCTCATCGAGACCAAGTTCCCGCAGGACGTGCTGCACCTGGTGGCGTTTCGTTCCAACGCCAAGATCATCCGTACCGAGGACCTGCCTTCCATCGTCGCCATCACCTATTTCATGGAGCATGGCACGGATATCAAGGAGGCCCTGAGGTTCTCCCGTCAACTCCTTGGAAACAATAGGGCAACCAACCGCCAGATCATCCTCATCACCGACGGCGAACCGACCGCCTGCAACGTCGACAGGGGAGGGCGCCTTCACAGCGGCTGGGGCTCGGCCCTGCTCCACGAGCGCATCGTCCGCGAGACCCTCAAGGAGGTCCGGCGCTGCACCCAAAGCGGCATCCGGATCAATACCTTCATGCTGGGGATGGACTACTACCGCATGGGCTTCGTGGACCGCCTCACCCGGATGAACACCGGCCGCGTGTTCTACACATCCCCGGACGAGATCGGCAACTACATCGTCGTCGACTACCTCGCCAACAAGCGCAAGCGCCTGCGGCGCTGACCCCACCCCGCCCCTGGATTCCCGCTTGCGCGGGAATGACGATGAGGGGCGGCAGACGGGATTTACTCGGTTACCAGCGCGAGCACGCCGGTGTAGGTGAGGAGGTGGTTGCCGCCGGCCATGGGGCCAAGCTCGTAGTTGCCGAAGAATCCGATGACCGGCACGTCGGCCAGCGCGTTCTTGATGTAGGCGGTATCGATGCCGGGCACGCCGTACAGGCCGCTGCCGCGGGCACAGCAGTTGAAGTAGAGTCCCAGCCGCGGCGTTTTGCCCTCCAGGCGCGCGGTCTGCCGTTCCAGCATCTGCCGGAGGTCCTCCCGCGCCCGCTGCCCGTCCCGTAGGGTGAAGATCAGCGCTTGTCCGGCTTCCACGGGTTGCGCCACGGCCAGGATGCCCCTCTGCGCGTCCAGTCCGATGATGTTGCGCACGAGATACTGCCCGGCCTCGATCTCCGTCTGCCGCGGGTCCGGCGAGAGGCCCACGAACACGAACGCCAGCGCGCGGCGCAGGTCCTGCTGGAAGGGTTTCCCGATCAGATCCACGAACACCTCGAAGGCCGGGCGGTCGTTGATCTCGAAGATGAGATTCTCGTGGGCCTTGGTGATGACCATGGGCTCGCCCACGGGCTGACAGCCCTGGGTGAGCTCGATGGCGGTGGTACAGCCCCCAGACAGCGCAAAGCCCACGGCGCTGTTGCCGGTCACCCGGTCCTCGTAGAACTGGTAGGTGCGGCCGTGGCTGCCGTTCTCCGAGGCGCCCGCGCCCACCACGGGGGTCGCGTGGCCGGCTTGTGCCATGCCCTCGAGCAAGGCGTCGGGACGGCTGCGGTAGCCGTCGGCCAGCACCACGGTCAGGGACGGGGAGTCGGCCCCCACGGCGTTGGCGATGTCCCGCCCGGCCGCCGCATCGTTGCCCTTGAGGGCGTCCCGGACGAAGGGGCGCGCCCGCACGGTGTCGGAAGCCAGCGCCATCACCGCCACGCCGGACTCGCCCTCGATCTCGCCGCTGTCCGTCAGGATGCCCAAGCCGCTGCAACCGACGATGTTGCGGGTGCCGGTGACGCGCTGGAGCGCGGCCAACTCCTGCTCCAGGGCTCCCGCGTGATCGACGGTGGCGTAGAGCACCGCCAGGTCCGCGCCACCGTCCGGAAGGCCGGCCATGGCGCCCGCGGCGGCCTCCTCGATGGCCGCCCGGGTCTCTGTTCGCGACGACTGTCCGACTCCGGCTTTCAGCATGAGTTCAGGGTATGCAAACCCGTGCCGCAGGTCAATCGAGGCGTCAGGGCACGCCCGCGAGGGGGCCGGCACGGGAAGTCCCGGCCGCGTTCTCGCGGGGAAGATGGCGCGGGTCCGGGCTATGGTCCGGGCCTCCCGGCTTTGCTATAAAGGCCGCATGAGAATCGTTCAGATACCGCTGCTAAGGGACAACTACGGCTACCTCCTGGTCTGCGAGAGGACCAACCAGGCGTGCATCGTGGACCCCTCCGAGGGCGAGCCTGTCTGGCGTACGGTACAGGAGGAGGGGGTCGATCTCGTCGGGATCCTCAACACCCACCATCACCGGGACCACACCGGCGGAAACGAGTACCTTCTCCGGCAGAATCCGGACCTGAAGGTGTTCGGCGCCAAGGTGGACGAGCACCGCATCCCCGGCATCACGCATCGCCTCATGGAGGGGGACGACATCGAGGTGGGGGAAGAGGGCGGGAACGTGCTGTTCATTCCGGGCCATACCATCGGCCACCTCGGCTTCGTGTTCCCCGGAATGCTCTTCAGCGGGGACGCCTTGTTCGCCGGCGGCTGCGGCCGGGTCTTCGAGGGAACCGCCGCGCAGATGACCTCCTCCCTGGACAAGCTCCGCGACCTCTCCGGCGACACCCTGGTCTACTGCGGCCACGAGTACACCGAGAAGAACCTCCAGTTCGCGCTGACCGTGGAACCCGGCAACGAGGAGATTCGCCGCCGGCTGGAGAACGTGCAGGCACTCCGGTCCAAGGACCAGTTCACGGTGCCCTCGCGCCTCGACGACGAGCTTGCGACCAATCCGTTCCTCCGCTGCGAAAGCGACGAGATCAAGGCGGGGATGGCCGACCGCTTTCCGGGCATCGGGACGGACCCCGTTTCCGTGTTCGCGAAGGTCCGGGAACTCAAGGACGCCTACTGAGATGCGGTTCGCGACTCTTGACGACGGCACCGTGGCCGCGGTCACATCAGCCGCCGGGATGGTGTCGTTGGGGGGCGTTTGCGGCTCGATGATCGATCTGGCGGCTTCCTTCGAGACGAACCGTGAGGCCGTCGAACGCGCCGTTTCGGAGAGCACCCCGACGGACCTCGAGGACGCGCGACTGGCGGCCCCGGTGCCGGCGCCTTCGAAGATCTGGGCCGCGGCGGGCAACTACAAGCGTGGCAGCGCGAACCTGACTAGTTCCGGAGGGCGGGGAGAGGCCCGGGAAAGGTCGCCGGACGAGTTGCTGGAGCACATCTTCCTCAAGCCGCCGTCCGCGGTTGTCGGTCCGGGGAAGGACATCATCATCCCACGCGACGCCGAAACCATCTTCCCGGAACTGGAATTGTGCGTCGTCATCGGGCGGGAATGCCGGGACCTTTCGGAGGACGTGGCCCTGGACGCCGTGTTCGGCTACAGCGTGATCCTGGACGTTACCGCCCGGGGGTACGGATCGGGCAAGAACCTCATGGGCACCCGCTGCGTGCGCAAGGGCTTCGACACCTTCGCGCCCGTGGGACCCTGGATCGTGACCCGTGATGAGATACCCGATCCGCAGGCCCTGGAGATGCGCCTGTGGGTCAACGGCGAATTGCGCCAATCCGCCAGCACCGGCGGCATGATCAACGGCGTGGCGCGGCTCGTGAGCTACCTCTCGCAGGTGGGGACCCTCAAGCCCGGCGACCTCATCGCCAGCGGGAATCCGGACTCCCCGGAGTTCCAGCAGCAACTGGCGGCCGGCGACGAGTTGGTGGCGGAGATCGAGGGTGTAGGGGAGCTTCGGCTGGGGGTCGCGCGCGCCGGCTAGCGGGCAAGGTGGCTGGACGGGTCGTGGTCACACCGGGGGAAGAGCGCATGACCGAGGACTTGCCCTTTCAGGATCAGGGTGCGACGACCTTGTGCTACGGCTGCGGGCCGGCCAACGAGCAGGGACTCCAGGTCAAGAGCCATTGGGACGGCGACGACGCCGTGTGCACGTGGACCGCGCAGCCGCATCACAGCGGCGGCACCCGTGATGTGGTGAACGGCGGTGTCATCGCGACGCTCCTCGACTGCCACAGCCTCAACCTAGCCATCGCCCGCGCCTACCAGGACGAGCAACGCCCCATCGGCAGCGCGCCGCGGGTGTTCTTCGTCACCGCCAGCATGAACATCAACTACCGCCGCCCGACCCCGCTGGGGAAACCCCTGGAGCTCCGCGCCACTCTCCGCAAGGTCGAGGGGCGCAAGACCCTCCTGCACTGCACGTTGAGCTGCGAGCGGCAGTTGTGCGCCGAAGCCGACGTGCTCGCCATCCGCATCCACCGCGACGAGTCCGTGGAGCCCACGCGCTAGTCTTACGAAACGTCATTCCCGCGAAAGCGGGAATGACGGATAAGCGCCTTCAGGTCGAAGGGCCGTGCCGCCAGTGCGACCAGAACGACACCACGAGGTAGTAGGCCGGGAAGAACAGCGAGGCCCAAGCCACGCCTGGTGGCGGGTCGGGCAGGTAGAAGACCACGACGAAGCAGAGTACCCCCCAAACCACTCCCAAAGTGATGGTCAGACCCTGGAGAAACGCATTCCGGCTCGGATACAGGTACCGGATGGGCACGAAGACCATCACCGACAACACGATGACCAGGAACGCGTTGAACCAGGGGCTCAATCCCAGCACGAAGCAATAAAACGCCACCACGTTCCAGTACGAAGGAAAGCCCAGGAAGAAATGGTCCGGGGTCTTGGCGCCGGCCTGCGAAAAACCGTACGCGCTCGCCAGGAGCGGCAGACACACGATCCACCACCCGTGCCCGGCGGGCAGCAGTCCCGCCCAGAGCAGCAGAAAGCAGGGCACGAGGACGTAGTTGAGGTAGTCGACGATGTCGTCCAAACGGGCGCCGTCAATACCGGGGATCTGCTCCTTGACCCGCGCCAGCCGCGCGAACGTTCCGTCGGTGGCGTCAAGGACGAGGGCCAAGCCCATGAGCGCCAGCGCCTCGCGATAATGGCCGCCGGCCACCAGCGCCAGCGTGAACACCGCCACCACCGCCCCAAGGGCCGTGTAGAGGTGTACCAGCCAGGCAAGCAGCAGTCGCAAAGGCAAGTGGGAGGGAGGCGCGGCTCCAGGCCGCTAGTTCTGCGTGGCGGAATAGCTCGCGCGGGTGCGCAGCCGTCCGATCCAGCCGGCCACGTTCTTGAAGTCCGGGTCCAAGGGCACCTGGAACCGCTCCAGCAGGGCGATATTGGGCATGTAGGCGATGTCGGCGAGGCTAAATGGGCCCGCCAGGTACTCCCGGCCCTGGAGTTGGGTATCGAGGGCGGCGAACGCCACTCCGATATTGGCCTGGGTCTCGCGTATCAGCGCGACGTCGCGCTCTTCCTCGGGCTTTCGGTATTCGTGAATCAGCGTCACGAATTGGGGATTGACGTGGTTGTCCCGATAGTCTTCCAACAGGCGCGCGGCGGCGCGGCTCTCGGAATCGGCGGGCAGAAGAGGCGGGTGAGGGTACTCGTCCTCCAGGTACTCGTTGATGATGGTGGAGTCGTAGACCACGAAGCCGTCGTCATCGAGGGCGGGCACTTGACCGAACGGATGGATCTTCAGATACTCCGGATCTTTCTGCTCCCGCTTCGACAGGTCGATCACGACGCTCTCGAATTCCAATCCCTTCTCCAGCAGGGCGATCCGCACCTTCAACGAGTTCGTTGAAGGTGGAAAGTGATAGAGTTTCATGCCCCAACCTCCTGATCTTCATATCCCCAGCCCCTCGTCGCGACGATAGCACAAAGCCGGGGGTACGACTACCGGGATGACGAGTTTTCGTGGCGGCTTTGTGACGTGACCGACGAGCAAGAAGTTTTCCACCTGGCCAGTCCAGTCCCCCTCTTCCATTGTCCCGATGCCGGACCTCCTCAAACCCCCAGCCGAAGCCTCCTGACGCTCTCGATATAGTCCGCAACGCCTCGTTCGAGGTCGTATCGCGGGGCGTATCCCAGTTGCTCCCTCGCCTTCGTAATATCGAACTTGCAGTAGCTCTGCTTGTAGCCGTCACGGAAGTCGAGGCCGGGACCGATGTCGAGCCTGGCGTCGGGGAAGTGGCGTTTCAGTTCTGCGGCGAAGTCCTTGAGCGTGACGCCGGTGGCGGTGCCGATGTTGAAGACCCATTGGGTCAGGTTCCCGGCGTTCAGCGCCAGCACGACGGAGTGAGCCACGTCGCCGACGTAGACAACGTCGTTGCGCTGGTCGCCGCCGCGCGGGAGCGTGAACGCCCGCCCGGCGATGGCGTCCTCGATGATCTTGCCGTAGAGGGCGAGGACGCCGTGGCGCGCGAGCTTGCCCGGACCGTAGATGGAGGGGTAGCGCAGGGCCACGAACTCGACGCCGTAGCGCTTGCGGTAGTAGTTGCCCAGCGTCTCCGAGCAGACCTTGGTGACGCCGTAAATGTCCGCGGGGTTGGGCGGATGGGATTCGTCCAGGGGGACGAAATCGGGGTCGCCGTGCTTACCGTGGATCTCGCCGACGTAGGCGTTGGAGCTGGTGTAGACCACGCGCCGGACGTCGCAGGCGCGGGCGGCCTCCAGCACGTTCAGGGTGCCGTCCACGCCGATGGCAATGGCCAGGGAAGGGTTGGCCTCGGCCGGGCCGGGCATGAGCGCCGCCATGTGCACGATGTGGGTGACGCCGTGAGCCGCCACCGCCTCCCGCAGCGCCGCGCCGTCGAGGATGTCGCCGGTGACCACGTCCACGTCGCCCGCGATGTCCGCGACGAGCGACGGATCCACCCGGTTGTCCAGCAGCACGGGCCGCTGCCCTTGGGACACGAGGAGGCGCGCCGTGGCCGCGCCGTTCACGCCGGTTCCGCCGGTGATGAGGATCTTCATGTCCTCACGCTTAGCGGCTTACGAGGCCCCATGCAATACGCTATATTGAAAGCATGATGTACCGGACCCAGCCCTCCCATGGCTCTTTCAGCTTCGGAGGTCCGGTGACGCCGGCGGTCAAGTGGCTGCTGATCGTCAACATCGCCGTCTTCGTCTTTCAGCAGCCCTTCCTCGGCGGGCCCGCGCTCCTGTGGATCTTCGGTCTGGTCCCTCAGCTCGTCTGGAACGAGCTGCACCTCTGGCAGCTCTTCACCTACCAGTTCCTCCACTTCGGCCTGTTCCACATCCTGTTCAACATGCTCGCCCTGTGGATGTTCGGGTGCGACCTGGAGCGGGCCTGGGGCACGCGGTTCTTTCTCAAGTACTACTGGGTCAGCGCGGTCGGCGGCGGTCTGTGTGTGCTGTTCCTGGAACCGAACCAGGGCATCCCCACCATCGGGGCTTCCGCGGGCATCTACGGCGTCCTGCTGGCGTACGGGCGCCTCTATCCGAACAACGTCATCTACCTGTACCTGCTGTTCCCCATCCGCATGAAGTACTTCGTGCTGATCATCGGCGCCATCGCCTTCTTCTCGTCCATCAGCCCAGGGAACTCCGGCATTTCCCACCTCGGTCACCTGGGAGGCATGGCGTTCGGCTACGTCTACCTGAGGTGGGGCTACATGCTGAACCCGAGGCGTTCATGGGCCCGAATGCGGCACGAGTACTATCGCTTTCGGCTGGCGCGTCTGAAGCGGCGCTTCCGTATCATCGAGGGAAAGAAAAAGGACGACGAGCCGCCGACGCTGCACTGAACCGCGCCCGGCCCCGGGATGGGAAGGTCCGCCCGAGACGATCACTCCGCGACGTCGGGACGGCGCGACTGCTTGATCTCGCCTCGCTTGCGCTTGTCGTCGAGGCGCCGCCGGCGCGACGCCGCGGTGGGCTTGGTGGGGCGGCGCGGCGTGGGCGCCTCCGCGGCCTTGCGGATGAGCGCGGCCAGGCGCTCCAGGGCGTCCTCCCGGTTGCGCGACTGGTCGCGGTAGCGCTTGGCCTCGATGGTCAGCACCCCGCGCTTGTCCACGCGCGTGCCGGCGATCCGTCGCAAGCGTTCCCGCACGGCTTCCGGCAGCGAGGGCGAATCGACGATGCGGAACCGGAGCTGGACCGCGGTGGCGACCTTGTTGACGTTCTGACCGCCCGGCCCCGAGGCGCGGATGAACCGCTCCTCGATCTCGTCTTCGTCCAGACTGATGCGGCTTGTGATTCGCAGCATCGGTGGTTTCGCCTCCGCCGTGGGAAAATCCCGGCGCCGTTCCCGGCGCCATGTCTCTGTGTAACAGATCCGGGATAGAACATTCGAGGAGTGATCATGCGTATCGTTCGAATCTTTCTCATGCTCGTCGGCGCCCTGGCCACGCTGGCCGCCGTCGGCGTGGCCGTGGTCGTGGCTCTGTTCCTATTCTCCACACGCACGGCACCGGTGCCGGAGAAGACGGTCCTTACCCTGGACCTGGACCGCAACGTCAGCGAGCTGGGAGGCGGCGGACTCACGCACTGGACGCAAATCAGGAAGACACCGCCGACGCTATGGGAGACCGTCGCCGCCGTCGAGAGGGCCGCGCGGGATGAGCGCGTGGTGGGCCTTGTGGCCAGGGTCGGCGCTTCCGGCATGGGTCTGGCGCGGATCCAGGAACTGCGGGACGCGGTGCGCGCCTTCCGGCAATCGGGCAAGCCAACCTACGCCTTCGCCGAATCCTTCGGCGATTTCGGACCCGGCAACGGCGCCTACTACCTGGCCGCGGCGTTCGAGTACGTCTACCTGCAACCGTCCGGTGACGTGGGCCTCACGGGGCTCCTGGCGGAAAGCTATTTCCTGAAAGGCACGCTGGAGAAGCTCGGTGTGAGACCTCGTCTGAACCAGCGCGAGGAGTACAAGGGCATCAAGGAACTCTTCACCGAGAGCGGCTTCACGGGTCCCCAGCGGGAAGCCGTCGGCCGGATACTGGAATCCTTGACGGAGCAGTTGACGGCCGGGATCTCCGAGGGCCGCGGACTGTCGCCGGCCGCGGTACGGGACCTGATGCAACGGGCGCCGTTCTCCGCCCGGGAAGCACTGAAGGCGGATCTGGTGGACGGCCTGCGGTACCGCGATCAGGTGGATGAAGTGGTGCGATACGCATTGGGGAACGACATCGAGTTCCTGTCGCTGACGGACTACCGCCGCCGAGCCGAGGACACGGAAGAGGACACGGCCACGGTGGCGTTGATCCACGGTTTGGGCCAGATTCACCGGGGACGCAGCCGCCACCAAGCGTTCACCGGAGCCCATTCCATGGGTTCCGACACGGTAGCGCGCGCCTTTCGCCGGGCCGCGGACGACAAGGACGTGCACGCCATCATATTCCGCATCGACAGCCCGGGCGGCTCCTACGTGGCCTCGGACGCGATCCGGCGCGAGGTGGTGCGTGCGCGACGCCGCGGCAAGCCGGTGGTCGTCTCCATGGGCAACGTCGCCGGCTCCGGCGGCTATTTCGTGGCAACTCCCGCGGACCGCATCGTGGCCCAGCCCGGTACCCTCACCGGTTCCATCGGCGTGGCCGCGGGGAAGGTGGTGACCAATGGGCTGTGGGAGAAGCTCGGCGTGTCCTGGGACCACGCGGCAGGGAACACCAACGCGACTTTCTGGAGCGCCGTGCGGGACTACGACCCGGCGCAGCAGCAACGCCTGGAGCATCTCCTCGACGCGGTCTACGAAGATTTCGTGTTCAAGGTGGGGCTGGGGCGGAAACTGTCCCGGGAACAGGTGCTGGCGGCCGCCAAGGGGCGTGTCTGGACCGGCGCCGACGCGAAGGATCGCGGTCTGGTGGACGAACTCGGCGGTTACGCGGCCACTATCCGGGCCGTGCGCGAGGCGGCCGGCATCGCGCCGGACGCCTCCATCCGCCTGCGGCCTTTCCCGCGCCGGAAATCAACGCTCAGGTTGCTGGCGGAGGAGTTGACGGGAGATGAAGATGCGGAAATCCGGAGTTTGGCGACGGGCTTGTTTGGCAGGGCGGCGGAGCGTCTCGCGCCGTTAGCCGGCCCGCCTTGGGGCGATCTGGCCGGACGCCGGGGCGTCCTGGAGATGAAACTGCCGCACCGGCTCCGTTGACGTTCCCTTCGGGGCAGGCTTGTAAAATTTTTATCACATGGTATAAAAACCGGCTTGTCGATCGAACAGAATCCATTATTCCTCTTCATTTACAATGCTCTTGACCCGTTTGGGCACCTCCGTGTCCCTGACGGGATATTTCATCAGGAGGAAAATCGATGCGGCTTCCAGTGGATGAGTTAGCGCGGTTGGCGATCGTCGGTCTGTGCGTGGCAGCCCTGTCCGGATGTGGAGGAGGCGGCGGGGGGATGCCCGGCCCCGTGCCCAAAACCCCAAGCCTGGTTTCGTTGTCGACACCTGACGATCATGGACTCCCCGCCGGCGAGATCCACGTAGAGGCCGGTGCTTCGGAGAGACAGGGCAGCGTGGTCGTCTCGTGCCCTTCCGGAGGCGAGACCTGCATGCTCGTTGTCGCCGACGACGGCTCGGTTTCCTATTGGGACACGGGTGGTATGCCCATGGTGGCCTATCCTCCGGCAGGGCGGATGGCTGAAGCGTTGAACGCCGCTTCGCCCATGGCTCGTCGCAACGTGGCGGGAAGGTTGGCAAGGACCGCCATTACCGGCGTCTCTTCCAGTACGGCTTCCATGACCGCCTTGCGGCCCCTCGCCGGAGGGAATTGGAACACCGGCGTGACACAGGCCCCGCTCAACTCGAACCCCGATTCTCCCGGCGACAACCGCGCCATCAACGCATGGTATGTCGATGGCAGCGTGGTCTTCGAGAGGATTGAGATCGAACAGGGATTCAGGCAGGACACGCGTGCCGAGCCCGCACCTCCAGGATACCTTGCGCCGGTGTCTCTACCGTCCGGCGTGCATGAGTGGCGGGGAGTAGAACATTTCTTCATTACCCGCACCGGAGGGAGATACTACTCCGTCTTCTACTCGGATATAGAGGACGGCGCCGACCCCGACCATGACTACCTGGCTCTTGGGTACTGGGCCTGGTTACCCGACCCCGGCATTGACCGCATCCCGTTCGTGGGCGCCGCCGCCAGCGGCAACGATCCGTTCAGTGTCAATCACATGACCGGCGTCGGAGGGCAGGCAACCTACCAAGGGGCGGCCACTGGACTGTACGCGAGTCATGGCGCGCCCCCGGTATTCCACGCCTTCGACGCGACCGTCCGGTTGATGGCCGACTTCGACGCGAGCCGGATTGCCGGAGCGATTACCGCCGGCACGGACTCCTCCACGGGTGCGGCGCTGTTTGACAACCTGATGCTTGAAGAGACCGTGTTGCGGGCCGACGTCACCTTCTTCCGGGGACGGGTCTCCGGCATGCTTGACGGCCAAGCCGCGGTGGGCCGGTGGGGTGGTCAGTTCTACGGCAACGGCATCGCCACCACGGACATTCCGGTTTCATACGCCGAGGCTCCGAGTTCCGTTGGCGGAACATTCGGCGCGCGCGTGCTTGACGGCGACAGACTCATCGGGGCCTTTGGCGCCTACCGGCAGGAGTAATAGCAGGCCGGCCACCGGTTGACACGGGGAAGCGGGCTTCGTTAGGAACCTGTCCGAGTAGCCGGAGTGCCCTCGGACACCATGCTTGACGGTATCAGAGTCCTTGAGCTGGGCCACATCGTGGCCGGCCCCACGGCGGGCCTCGTCCTGGCGGCGCTGGGGGCCGACGTCATCAAGGTGGAGCGTCCGGGCAGCGGCGACCAGGCGCGGTTCAGCCGCGGGAACCAGGGCTATTTCCTGGCCTTCAACGGCGGCAAGCGCAGCATCACCCTCGACCTCAAGGACCCGCGCGGACGCGAGGCCTTTGAGCGCCTGCTGCGCACCGCCGACGTTCTCATCGACAACTACGGCCCGGGCGTGCTGGAGCGCATGGGGCTGGGCCACGCGGCGCTGCAGCGTATCAGGCCCGGCCTGCTGCACTGCGGCATCAAGGGTTTCCTTTCCGGACCCTACGAGAACCGCAACCTGCTGGACGAACCCGCGCAGATGATGGGCGGGCTGGCATACATGACCGGGCCGCCGGGGATGCCGCTCCGGGCCGGCGCATCCGTGGTGGACATGACCGGGGCGCTGTTCAGCGTCATCGGCATCCTGGCGGCGCTCCTCAAGCGCGACCGCGACGGCGCGGGCAATGACCTGCGCGTGGGGCTGTTCGAGACCGCGGTCTTCCTGGTGTCCCAGCACATCGCCAAGGCCGGCATTTCCGGCGAGGTGCCGGCTCCCATGACCGAGCGCGGCGTGGGCCAGGACCTGGGCTGGGGCATCTACCGCGTGTTCGAGACGCGGGACCGGCGCCACGTGTTCATCGGCGTCACCAGCAACGTGCAATGGGAAGCGTACTGCCGGGAGTTCGGCCTGGACGACCTCTGGGCGGAGGAGGCGCTGCGCGACAACGCCGGCCGGCGCGCGGAGTTCCGGCGGCTGACCCGCCGCACCGAGGAACTGGTGCGAACTTTCGATTTCCGCGACATCGTCACCCGGCTCGAATCGTCCAACATTCCCCACGCTCCCATCAACACGCCCATGGACCTGTTCGACCATCCGCACCTGAAGGAACGCGGTCATTGGACGGCGCTGACCGCCCCCGACGGAACGTCGTCCCCCTTGCCCGCGCTGCCGGTGGACTTTCGCGAAGCCGAGTTGCCGCCGCGCACCGATCCGCCGCGGCTCGGCGAGCATACGGTTTCCTTGCTGAAGGAATTGGGATATTCGGAAGAGGACATTTCGGCCATCACCGGCCCACGATCGTTGACGCGGAAGCAGGAGAATTCATGACAGGGAATGAGCAGGTGGACATGGCACAGGTGGATGCGGCCATCGATGCGTGGAAGGCCGTTACGGAGGAGATGACCGGCAAGATCGTGGAGGAACGCCAACCTTGGGTCAGCTCCGTCACCGAGGACGCCATCAAGCACTTCGCCTACGGGACGGACGACGACAACCCCCTGTGGACCGACCCCGACTACGCCGCAGGGGTCGGGCAGGGGAGGACACAGGCTCCCCCGGCGTTCGTGATCGTCAACCGCTACCCGATCCTGCACGGCGCGCCCATGAAGGCGCCGCTGGCGTCCCTCATCGGGGGCGTGGAGATGGAATGGTTCGGCCGCGTGCTCGCCGGCGATACGCTGAGTTCCGAGCCGCGCCAGAAGGAGTTCTACGAGAAGCGCAACAAGGAGGGGCGGCGGCTCAACTTCGTCATCTCCGGGATCGACTACCGCAACCAGGAAGACGCCCTGGTGGCACGGGCCACCGGCACCATGATCATGGCCACCCAGATCGGCCTCCAGACCATGATGGAGCACGAGGTGCCGCGCTACGACGAGGGCGCCCTGGAGCGGCTCGAGAGCACGTGGCGGCGCGAATACCGCCGCGGCGCGGACACGCTCCACTACGAGGACGTGGCCGCCGGCAGCGAGATCCCGTCCATCGTGCGCGGCCCCCTCACCATCGGCGACATGGTGGCGTGGAACGCGGCCATCGGCCCGTCCTACAAGGCCGGACGCTGGGGTTACCTGGACCTCAGCAAGGCCATGCACACCGCCATGTTCAACCCGGTGACGGGATTCCCGGTGAAGTACTCGCAGCAGCACGAGGACGCCAACATGGCCGCGGGCCGCGGCATGCCCGCTCCCTTCGACAACGGCGTGATGCGCTTTGCCTGGGTGGCGCCTTTGGTGACCAACTGGATGGGCGATGAGGGTTTCCTGAAACGCCTGAAGGTCCAGGTGGCCCGCCCCGGCCTCTACGGCGACCTGACCACGTATTCGGGCCGGGTGACGGCCAAGGATGACGCAACCAAGACGGTGACCCTGGAAATCACCGGCACCCGGCAGGACGGCATGGCCAACACGCGCGGTGAAGCCGCGGTGGTGCTGCCCGGCCGCCGGCCATGAACCATGGAAGCATGCGTCCTTCGACTTCGCACCGCTGGCGCGGTGCTACGCTCAGGACGAACGGTCCTGGTTCACCCCGTTCGTCCTGAGCGTAGCGAGGTCTGCCGAGCGAAGTCGAAGGACCCGATTCACCGAAAGGAGAGATGCCTTGGACAGCTATGATAACGGGCTTCCCGCCCGCTGGGACGTTGAAACGGATGTAATCGTGGTGGGATTCGGCTTCGCCGGCGGCGTATCCGCCGTGGCCGCGGCGGATGCCGGCACCGAGGTGACCATCGTGGAGAAGATGCCCAACCCGGGCGGCATCTCGATCCTCGCGGGCGGCGGCATCGCCACGGCCCTGGACGAGAACGATGCGTTCGAGTACCTCCGGCACACCAACGCGGGCCGGACGCCGGACGACGTGCTGCGCGCCCTCGCCAAGGGCATGACGGAGATGAAGGAGTTCGTCAAGGAACTGGTGAAGGAGACCCCGTTCGAGCTGGAAGAGCAGCGCAACGGCGGCACCTATCCGTTCCCGGGCGGCCCGGGGCTGGACGGCTTCAAGATCGCGCCCATGGAAGGCTACGACGGCTTCCAGTACGCCAAGGGCCTGCGCGGCGGCGCGCGCCTGTTCAAGGTGCTGCTGGACAACGTCGAGGCGCGCCGGAACATCTCGGTCCGGCTCGCGACCCCGGCCCGGCGCCTGATCCGCCACCCGGAGCAGGGCATCGTCGGGCTGCTGGCGGAGCACGAGGGCGAGGAGATCGCCATCAAGGCGCGCAAGGGCGTGATCCTGGCGTGCGGCGGCTTCGAGAACAACGAGGAGATGAAGCGCAACTACTTCGAGGCCATGCCCGTCTACACGCTGTTCACCGGCAACACCGGCGACGGCATCAAGATGGCCCAGGACGTGGGCGCTTCCATGTGGCACATGTGGCACTTCCACGGCAGCTACGGCTTCAAGTACCCGGAGTTCCCGCTGGCCTTCCGCCACTGCTTCCGCGGCCCGCGCAAGGACGACTGGGTCATGCCCTGGATCGCCGTGGACAAGTACGGCCGCCGGTTCATGAACGAGTATCCGCCGGCGGTGCAGGACACCGGCCACCGGGCGCTGGAGTTCTACGACGCCGACAAGCAGGAGTTCCCGCGCATTCCCGCCTACCTGGTGTTCGACGAGAAGGGGCGCAAGCTCGGCCCCGTGGGGCAGCCCACGGTGCACGACGAGCACGTCTCCTACGACTGGAGCGAGGACAACCTGGCCGAGGTGGAGCGCGGCTGGATCAAGACGGCCGGCGACCTCGACGCCATCGCCGCGATGATCCCGGCCACCGACGCGGCCACGCTCAAGGCCACGGTGGCGGACTGGAACGAGGTGTGCACGAGCGGCGGCGAGGACCGCTATCACCGCGTCCCGGGCACGCGCATGACCATCGACACGCCGCCGTTCTACCTGATGGAGGTGTGGCCCATCGTCTCCAACACCCAGGGCGGCCCGGTGCACGACGCCGAACAGCACGTGATGGACACGCGCGACGAACCCATCCGGCGGCTCTTCTCGGCGGGCGAGTGCGGTTCGTCCTTCGGGCACCTCTACCTGGAAGCGGGCAACATCACCGAGTGCTTCGTCACCGGCCGCATCGCCGGCCGCAACGCGGCGGCGCTGGAGGATTGGTAGGAAGACCTGGACCTGACGGAGAGGGTGCGGAACGACGGAGGAGACCCGCTGATCCATGCTTGACTACTTCGGCTCCCTGTTCGCCGGCCTCGCGGCCGTGCTGCCTTTCTCGGCGGCCGGGCAGGATCCCTTCGTCTTCATGATGATCGGCATCGCTATCGGCTTCGCGGTGGGGATCCTTCCGGGGCTGGGCGGGGCCACCACGCTGGCGCTGATGCTGCCGTTCATCTACAAGATGGACCCCACCACGGCCTTCGCGTTCCTGCTCGGGAGCCACGCCGTCACCGCCACCACCGGCGACATCACCTCGGTGCTCTTCGGGGTTCCGGGCGAGGGCATCACCGCCGCCACCATCGTCGACGGCCACGCCATGGCCAAGAACGGCGAAGCGGGCCGCGCCCTGGGAGCGGCGCTCATGAGCTCCCTGGTGGGCGCCATCTTCGGCGCGTTCGCGCTGGCGCTGGCCATCCCCATCGTCCAGCCGCTGGTGCTGTCCATCGGCGCGCCCGAGTTTCTGATGCTCAGCCTCCTCGGCATCACTTTCCTGGCTTCGCTGAGCGGCGGCAACATCGCCAAGGGCCTCACCGCCGGCGGCTTCGGCCTGGTGCTGGCCATGGTGGGTCTCGACGCCATCACCAGCGTGTCGCGCTACACCCTGGAACCCATCCTCGGCAGCGGGAACGCCCTGTTCCTGTGGGACGGCCTTTCCCTGGTGGCCGTGACCGTGGGGCTTTTCGCCATCCCGGAGATCATCGAGCTGGGTACTCAGGGAAGCAGCATCGCCCGGGACGCGCCCGACGCGTTGGGCGGGGTGATGCAGGGCGTCCGCGACACTTTCAGGAAGTGGAAGCTGGTGCTCCGGTGCAGCGCCATCGGCACCTACATCGGACTGATTCCCGGTCTGGGGGGCGGGCCGGCTCAGTGGGTGGCCTATGCCCACGCCGTCCAGAGCGGCTCGGACCACGCCCGCTTCGGCGAAGGGGCCGTGGAAGGCGTGCTGGGTCCCGGCGCCGCCAACAACTCGAAGGAGGGCGGGTCGCTGGTCCCCACCATCGCCTTCGGCGTGCCGGGCAGCGTGGGCATGGCGATCCTCTTGGGGGCCTTCATCATCCAGGGCATCGTCCCCGGACCGGACCTGCTGAATCCGCACAAGCACCTGACCCTGACCTTCTCCTTCGTCTGGATCATCGTGCTGTCCAACATCGTCACCGTGGCGGTCTGCTTTCTCTTCCTCAAGCACCTGGCCAGGATCACGTTCGTCAAAGGCACCTACCTCATCCCGTTCCTGCTGTTGCTCATCTTCCTGGGCGGTTTCGCCGTCAAGAACAGCTTCGGCGACATGATCGTGGTGCTTCTGTTCGGCGCGTTGGGGTGGCTGATGATGCGCAATGACTGGCAGCGGCCCCCTTTGCTGCTGGGTCTCGTGCTGGGAGGCATCGCCGACAACAACCTCTTCCTCACCACCAAGATCTACGGCATGAGCTGGGTGACGCGGCCCGGGGTCATCGTCATCGGACTCTTGATCGCCGGAGCGTTGCTCTACCCGCTGTGGCAGGCGTACAGGCAGCGGCGGGTGGAGGTGGAAAGGGGAGGAACGCCCGTCGAAGGTTACGAGGGCGCCGGTCCGGAGGAGGCGGGAGAGGCCTCCAAGTCGGAGCGGACTCTCTTCGCCGGCTTTTTCGTCGCCCTGTTCGTCTACGTGGTGTACGAGGCCCTCTACGGCTTCGGCGCCATCGAGAAGCAGGCCGCGCTGTTCCCCCTGGCCGTGGGAATTCCGAGCCTCGCGCTGGCGCTTGTGGCGCTCGTCCAGGAGTTTCGCGCCGCGACGCCGGCGACGGCAACGGAGACCGCCGCGGTGGCCGCCGACCGCGCGTCGCTGCGCCGCCGCACCTTGGCCATCGCGAGCTGGACGGTGGGCTTCTTCCTCATGATCTGGTTTCTCGGCTTCATCACCGCGTCCGCGGTGGCGACGCTGGCCTACCTCAAGCTCGGCGCCGGCGAGAAGTGGGGCATCAGCATCGCTTTGGCGGTGGTGGCGTGGATCTTCTTCTTCGGCCTGTTCGACTACGGCCTTCACCTGCCTTTCCCGCCGGGAGAACTGTTCATACGGCTCGGACTCGCCTGACCGTCATCTCGCTTCATCGAGGTTGAAACATGGACGCAACTTGGGATCAGGAGACCGATGTCGTCGTGGTGGGCTATGGGTACTCCGGCGGGGTAGCCGCCATTGTCGCGCACGATCTCGGCGTCCGCGTGGCGTTGCTGGAGAAGATGGAGCACCCTGGCGGCAACTCCATCCTCTCCGGCGGCTTCTTCAGGATCACCGACGACGTGGACAAAGCCTTCGCCTACCTCAAGCGCATGTGCCTCAACACCGTGCCCGATCCGGTGATCCACACCTTCGCCAAGGAATTGCGCACCCTTTCCGGCTTCATGAAGGAGCTTACCGACGACACCGACATCGAGGTGCAGGAACGGCACGGCACCGGCGGCACCTACCGCTTCGACGGCGGGCCTCCGGGCGACGCCATCGGACTCCTGGCCGTGAAGAGCGAGGAAGCCCAGTGCTATCCCTGGCTCCAGGTCCACGGCACGGGCTGGATCGCCTTCAAGGTGGTGGACGACAACGTGAGCAAGCGCGACATCGACGTCTCCCTCTCCACTCCGGTGCGGGAACTCGTGTCGGACGAGCAGGGCAGGGCGGTAGGCGTGGTGGCCGAAAAGGAAGGCAAGACCCTGCGGATCCGGGCGCGCAAGGGTGTCGTGCTGGCCGCGGGAGGGTTCGAGCACAACGAGCAGCTCAGGCTCCAGTACCTACAGGCGCAGCCCTTCTACCCCATCTGCGCCCTCGGCAACACCGGCGACGGGCTGCTGATGGGGCAGAAGGCCGGCGCCGGCCTGTGGCACATGTGGCACGTCCACGGCGGCTACGGCTTCAAGACGCCGGAATACCCCATCGCCTTCCGGCACCGCATCCAGGGGCGGCACGGCGCCAACCACCGGCCGAAGCCGGGCGAGGAGTTCTCGCTCAAGAGCGGCGACGAGGGGCCCAAGATGATGCCCTGGATCGTCGTCGACAAGTTCGGCAAGCGCTACATGGACGAGTACCCGCCGGCGCCGCAGGACAGCCCCTGGCGCGACATGAGCCTCTACGACGTGCATATCAAGGACTTCCCGCGCATACCGTCGCACATGATCTTCGACGAGAACGGGCGCATCACCGGGCCGATGTTCACCCCCATCAGCGACCACCCGTCGCGCCGCTACGAGTGGAGCGAGGACAACTCCGTGGAGCTGTCCAAGGGCTGGATCAAGCAGGCGCCCACCATCGAGGAGCTGGCGCGGACCATCGGCGTTCCCGAAGACAACCTGGCGGCCACGGTGGCGCGCTGGAACGAGATCTGCGACCGGGAGGAAGACACCGACTTCCGGCGCTTCGCCGGCAGCCTGTTCCCCATCTTCAAGCCGCCGTTCTACGCCGTCGAGGTGTGGCCGGTCATTACCAACACCCAGGGCGCCCTCGCCCACGACCCGGACCAGCGGGTGCTCGACGCCCATGACAACCCCATCCCGGGCCTCTACTGCGCCGGTGAGATGGGCGGTGTCTTCGGCCACCTCTACCTGAACTCCGGTAACAACTCCGAGGCGTTCATCACCGGCATGGTGGCCGGTCGGAACGCGGCGCGCGAGCCGTGATGTCACGACCTCAATGTCCACAAAGGCGATGTCCCACCTCATCGTCATTCCCGCGAAAGCGGGAATCCAGGCGGAGCGGGGCCGCCGATACCTACGTCGCACCCCTCTCCACCCCTGTATTCCCGCTTTTCGCGGTAATGACGGAAGGAGAGGCGGAATGACGATGAGGGGTGACCGCTGTAAGGCTGACTCCGAGATGACATGAGCGTTCTAGTTACAGGTGGAACGGGCTTCGTAGGGACTCATATCGTCGCCCAGTTGGCGGCGCTCGGGGAGCGCGTGGTGGCGCTGTCCTCGGAAGGGGAGTTGGACGAGACGGCGCGAGATCTTCTCGGGCAGGCGGCGGTAGCCAAGGTGACCTGCGTCAAGGCCGATGTCCTGGACCTGGACGCCCTGTGTGAGGTGTTGGAGAATCACGCCGTCGACCGGATCATCCACGGCGCGGCGGTGACGGCCATCGGTGATCTGGAGTCCGAGGCGGCCCGGTCGGCCGCGCTGGTGAACGTGGGCGGCACCGCCACCGTGCTGGAAGCAGCGCGGCTCGCCGGCGTGACGCGCTTTATCCACCTGAGTTCGGCGAGTGTCTACGGCGCCACCGATCCAGCCGTACCGCTGGAAGAAACCGTCCCGTTGGCGCCCAGCGGCATCTACGGCATCACCAAGCGCGCGGGGGAAGAAATCGTACGCCGCTACTTCGAGCTGTTCGGGATGAGTGGCGTCATCCTGCGGCTCTCCGCGCCCTATGGTCCGTTGGAACGCCCCAACCCCCTGCGCACTGTCATGTCGCCGGTGTTCGAGTGGTGCCGGGCCGCGCTGAACGGCGACGAGGTGGAACTGGCGGACGACCTGGAGCGCGACCTCACCTACGTCGCGGATGCCGCCCGCTGCGTGGTGTTGGCATTACGAAAGCAACACTTGAAGTATCATGTCTACAACGCGAGTTGTGGTGAAAATCTGCGGTTCTCCGATATCCTGGCGGCCCTGGCGCGAGTCCGGCCCGGATTCCGCTTCCGCCGGAAGGAGGGCGGATCGCTGTCGCCGTTCTTTCGCGCCAGCCTGCGCGGTCCCCTCTCCATGAAGCGGGCACGGGAAGAACTTGGCTTCGAGCCGCGATACGACATCGAGCGCGGGCTCGGCCGGTACCTGGAATGGCTGGAGCGCCACCCGCTGTAGCCGCAGGAGGGAAGCATGCCGAAGCTCGTCGACCTGAGCCTGCCGTTGACCACCAACGTGACCGTGGTTCCGGGTCACCCGACCTTGTCGTTCCACCCGATCCACACGCACGAAACCCACGGCCGCTCCAACACCGAGATGCACGCGAGCATCCACACCGGCACCCACTGCGACCCGCCGTATCACTTCGTGCCCGGCGGCAAGACCATCGACCAGATGCCCCTGGAGCGCTTCATGGGGCCCGCGGTCAAGATCGATCTGCGCCGCAAGGTGAAGCCCCGGACCGGCATCACCATCGACGACGTGCGCACCTCGCCGGGCTTTCGGGAGCAGGATCTCAAGGGAAGGATCGTGGTGTTCCACACCGGCTGGAACCGGAAGATGTTCGGCGACCCCAACTACTACTTCGACAACCCCTACATCACCGTCGAGCTGGCGCGCTGGCTGGTATCGAAGCGCATCAAGGCGCTGGCCCTCGATTCGCCCCAGGACCAGGTGCGGGGGACGGGGGAGCCCCGCCCCGGAGACTTTCCGGTGCACCGGACCTTCCTGGGCAAGGGCATCCCGTTCATCGAGCACCTGGCCAACCTGCACAAGGTCCGGCAGCGCACCTTCACGCTGATCGCCTTCCCCATCAAGATCGAGGGCGGCGACGGCGCGCCGTGCCGCGCCGTCGCCGTGGTGTAGCAGGTCGATGCGAAACCGCCCCTTTCCGTTAACAGGCGCACCGGAAAGGGGCGGTTTACGGCTTCAGCCGCGACGAGATGACGGATGGGACGCTACTTGGGCAGCATCCACTTTAGCCGCTCCTTGGTCTCCGCGGACATGTTGAGCATGGTTTCCACGTAACGGTCGATTTGCTCTCCGGATACGTGGACGATGTTCAGCCGCGATTTCTTCGCATCCGCAAGAAACGCGGGATCGTTGAGGGTCGCGGTGTAGGCCTTCCTCCAGGCCGCGACGCGCTCCTTGGGGGTGCCGGGCGGGAGCGTCAGAGGACGCTGGAAGTTGTACTGCAGGCCCCAGGCGTTGAGCATGGCCACGTTGTCCTTGCCTTTCACGAGATCGCGCACCCGTGGGATGTTCTGCACCTCGGGATCCGGAGGATCGCCGTAGACGAGGATGGGGATCAACTTCTTGTCACCCTCGGCGTCGAGCATCGCTCGGGCCGTGACCCGCATGGATTCGAACGCCATGCAGAGTCCGCCCAACTCCCGCGCCTGCATGGCGAGTCGCACCGGCGCGGTCCCCCGGTATCCGGGAATGATCTCGAAGACCTCCTTCCCGGTCACCATGTTGAGAATCGTCGGAAGGGTGGTGCCGGTTCCGCCGGCCGATCCCATCTTGATGGGCTTGTCGGACCCAAGCACCTCGTTCCAGGTCTTGAGGCCGGTGAAACCCATCACCGCGCAACTCGGCCATCCGGTGACGGGCGCTCCGACCCAGCCGAACTTCCGGGCGTCGAACTGAACCCGTCTGCTGCCCAAGGCTTGATGAACGACGAACTGGTTGTTCCACACGCCGACCGTGAGACCGTCCGGCTTGGTCTTGTTGTAGATGTAGTTCCCCGCGATGAGCCCGCCGGCGCCCGTGAGGCTCTGGACCACCGGACTCGGGCTTCCCGGAAAGTGTTTGGCGATATGGCGCGCGGTGGTCCGGGTGTAGGTATCGTAGCCGCCGCCCGGCGCATGACCCACGATGAACCGGATGGTCTTGCCCTTGTAGAAATCCGCCACGCTCCACGCCGGTC
>JAPPNE010000086.1 GCA_028818775.1 Deltaproteobacteria bacterium
CCAAGGACGGCGGCGCGCTGCTGCCCACCATCATCTTCGGCATCCCCGGCAGCGCGGGCATGGCCGTGCTCCTGGGGGCCTTCATCCTCCACGGTCTCCAGCCCGGCTTCTTCTTCGTGCGCGAGCACATGGAGATCGTGTTCGTGCTGATCTTCGGCTTCGTGATCTCCAACTTCCTGGCGAGCCTGATGGCGGCCTTCGGCGCCGACATCCTTGCGCGGGTGACGACCCTGCGGGTGGGCTTCGTGGTCCCGGCCGCCTTCCTGCTGTCCGTCGGCGGCGCCTACGCCGCGCGCGAGAACGTCTGGGACATCGGTATCGCCATCGCCGCGGGCATCCTGGGCTTTGCGTTCAACCGCTTCGGCTTCTCGCTGGTGACGCTGGTCATCGGATTTCTGCTCGGGGTGCGAGCGGAGCTTTCCTTCGTGCAGTCCCTGCAGATCTCCGCGGGCAGCTACGCCATCTTCTTCACGCGCCCCGTCACCATCGTGCTGATGATCCTGAGCATCCTCATGCTCTGCCTGCCGTGGCTGTCCAGCCGGAGAAGGAGGGCGTCGTCATGAAAGGGTCCACGCTTCTCGGGGTGATCCTGGTGGGCACCGCGGCGCTTTTCTTCGGGTGGTCGTTCTCCTACGGCGGCATGGCGGGCTTCGTGCCCCTGGTGCTGGCGTTCCCGACCCTGGTGCTGGCGGCGCTGTGCCTCGCCGGTGAGCGCTATCCGCGCATCATGAGCGCCTTCGAGGTGAGCCTGGAAGACGTCCTCACCTCGGCCGCGGGTGCCGACGACGACGCCGAGTCGGCCGCACAGCAGGGACCCAAGGCCGGGGAGTTCGCCCTCATCGTCCGCATGTTCGTGTGGTTCACGGTGTTCGGGATACTGGTTTTCATCTCCGGGTTCTACGTGTCCACCTTCCTGTTCGCGGTGCTCTTCACCCACTTCCAGGGCCGCATCGGCTGGCCCGGGACCGCCTTCATCACCGCGCTCGCCCTCGGTTTCTTCTACTTCATCTTCGAAGAGACGCTGGCCGTCGACCTCTTCCCCGGCGTGATCTTCGGCGCCTTCATTCCGCCCCTGTAGCAGCCCCGGCGCCGGAACTCACGTTTCGGTGTCGCCCTCCGCGCGGGAACAGGGTTCAAGTTCCGGCGCGGAGTGCCGATGACTCTCCATAGGACAGACAGGACTGGCACGCATGGAGTCCATGTCCGGGAGGGTCACCTCATGGCAGATGAAATCGAACACCCCCACGACCGGCTGTTTCGCGCGGTCTTCTCCGACGCCGCGGAAGCCGCCGGCCTGCTCCAGTTGACGGTGCCGCGGGAGCTGCGTGAGAACGTCGATTGGGACAGCCTGCGGTTGGTGGAGGGAACTTTCGTGGACGATGACCTGCGCCAGAGCGAATCCGACTTGCTGTTCGAGGCCAACTACGGGAAGGCGACGGACCGGTTGCGGCTTTACCTGCTGTTCGAGCATCAATCGACGCCGGATGTGTGGATGCGGTACCGGCTGCTGAAGTACTGCTGCCGCATCTGGGATGCAGACCTGCGGGACGATCCCCGGCGTACGGAGTTGCGGCCGGTCGTGCCGCTGGTGTTCTATCAAGGAGGCCGCGCTTGGCAGCACTCGACGGAATTCGCGGACCTGTTCCCCGGGGCGGTCCGGGATTGGCCCTGGGTGCCCCGGTTCGAGCACGTGCTGCTGGACCAGACGAGGCTGGACCCCGGCGACGTCGAAGGCGCCACCATGGGCCGCATTGTGCAGTTGCTGATGATGGCGGCCTTCGGCCGGCACGCGGACACGGCGCTGGAGATCGCTGCCAAACTGGCGGCGTCGCTGGTTTCCGTTGGCACGGTGGACTATATTCGGACAATCGCTGTCTATCTGTTCTCGATGCCGGACAAAGCGGCAGCGGATGCCTTCGACGAAGCGCTGCGGCGCCATCAAGGCGGCCAAGGAGGAGGAATCATGTCATACGCTCAAGAACTCTTGGAAGAAGGCTGGGCAAAGGGCAGGGCTGCAGGCAAAGCCGAGGGTAAGCAAGAGGGCCGAGCGGAGGGCAAAGCCGAGGGCAAGGAAGAAGGTCGTGAAGAAGGCTTGCAGCGCGGCAAGGTAGAGGCGGTGGAAGGCTTTCTGAGAATCGGCGTGGGCTGGGATGTGATCACGTCGGCAACGGGGATCGACGAAGCCCGGTTCCGCGCTCTCAAGGAGCGCCTCGCCGTGGCAGCGCAGCGCGACGAGCCGGCATGATCGGATGCCCTATCGACGAAGCGCCCGGTCTCGCCAGCGTCCTTCGGCCATCGGCTGGCATCGCTCACCTGATCTTCAAGCTCTTTGAGGCGGCCTTCCCACTCTGGAGACATGCTGGCGGGGGCAACGTTGTCGAGTACCTTACACGTGGACCCACTGTCCTTCTTCCGCCGCCCGCAACGCGGCGTCCAGTACGCGCTGGGCGGCGAGGCCGTCGGCGAAGCTCGGTGCGGCGGGGGTGCCGTTGCGGATGGCGTCCAGAAAATCCCGCGTCAGCTTGGCGAAGATGAACTCTCCCTGGGCGCGCTGGGGGTCGGAGTCGTCGAGTCCCCGGGTGTAGCGGTCGGGAATTTCCAACGCCTCGGGTGAGCGGGAGTCGCCCCGGGCGCCCCAGAGCTGGCCGCGTATCCAGCCCTTGACGTTGCGGTCGAAGACGAAGCGCAGCATGCCGGCGTCGCCGTAGACCTCCAGGTTCTGGTAGTTGCTCTTGCGCGCCACCGCGCTCAGGCGGACGCACGCCGAGGCACCGTCCGCGAGGCGTCCGAGGAGCGTGAAGCTGTCTTCCACCGTCACCGGCCGGGGCGTGCCGTCCCCGTCCCGCAGCTCCGGGATGAAGGTGTCGGCGTGGCCCCAGACGCTCTCGAACTCGCCGACGAGCCAGCGGATCCGGTCCACGACGTGCACGCCGATATCGCCCATCACGCCGAAGCCCGCCAGCTCCCGCTGGTGGCGCCAGTAGTGGGTCAGGCCCGGCGTGGCGCGGTTCTCGCTGAACCAACGGCTCTCCACGTGGTACACGCGCTCGCCTACGTAGCCGCCGTCCAGCAGTTCCTTCATGTAGGCCAGCGCCGGGATGTGGCGGTGGTTGAACGCGGTCATGTGCA
>JAPPNE010000087.1 GCA_028818775.1 Deltaproteobacteria bacterium
CCGAGCGCAACGAGATCATCGTGGCCACCGGCGTCGAGCTTGCCGGCGGCGTGCAATATTTTGGCGATCTGGCCTGCGGCTTGTTCGCCAGTGCCAGGCATCGGTGATCGAAGCGCGGCCGGGGGCATCCCCATCGGGCGCCCCGGCCCTCGCTTCCCGTTCTCTCTCATTCCCTTGCACGAAGGATCGCCGGCCATGCCCTATGCCGACATTGATAAGCGCAGAAATCCCAAGCTCGGGATTTCTGCGCTTATCCCGAGCAGTTTCTAATGTCGAGTCAGGTTCGGAAGTCGGCTTGTTCATTGGGTTTCTCCATGGACTTGCTCGGCATTAATTCCAAGCGTCAGCACACCGATAGAGTCGTTCTCCCTTTCGACGAAATGGAGGACGACAATGGCTTCAAGACGAGATCACCGGTCCCTGCTGGGGACCACAGCACTGGCCAGCTTCGACCCGATCATTCGAGCGTTCATCGACGATCTCCGCGATCGTGAGGGGATCGCCGGAAAGCGTGTGGGTCGCTATCGCGGCACTGCCCGACACTTCGTGGTCTGGCTTGCACTGAGCGGCATTGCGCTCGACACAGTCGACTGCACGGTGATCGAGCGTTTCCTCGACCACGACTGCGAGTGTTGTACGGGAATGCTGGCATCTGCCGGGTTCGGTCCATGGAGCAAACGCCGGTCCTGGTCTCCTCTCATGGATTTCGTCTATTTCCTCGAGCGGGCGGGCAAGATCGAGACCCCTGGTGAACTGGACGAGAATCTCCAGCTACTCGACGATCATCTCGATCACATGCGCGGCAGTGGCTATGCCGCTCCAACCCTAGTTCTGCATCGCAGCGCATGTGCAAATCTCATTGTCTGGCTCCATTTCTCGCGAATCCCGCTGCGCGATCTAACCCTGGATGCATATGCGCGTTTCCGGAACCGGCGGTTCATCTGCTCGATCCCCGGGGTGTTCTACGGCCAGGGGAGAAGTTCCCCCGAAGGGACTCGTTACGACGGAGAGATCCGCAAGTTCCTCGACCACCTCGCCGCGATCGGCCGGATTGAACCTCTGGATCCAGCGCCGGAGGAAGAACTGACCGAGGTCCTCGAGAGGTTCTCGGCATGGCTTGAGCGCCATCGCGGTCTCCGCCCCAAGACGATACGGCAGTACACCCGTCTGATCGCTGCCGTTCTGCCCGATCTCGGAGACGATCCCAGGGTCATTGATGCGGCACTGATCCGCCGGGTGCTGTTCGAGCAACTTGAGCACCGATCTGCAAGCTATGCGAAGCGGCTGACGACCGCGATGCGCATGTATTTGCGGTTCCTAGCATCGGAAGACAGCGTCACCGCCACGCTGGTCGAGGCCGTGCCAACAACGGTGCCCCAGTGGCGGCTGTCGGCATTGCCGCGATACATCCCGGCCGACGATGTCGAGCGTGCCATCGCGTCGTGCAACGACGACCCGGTGGGCGTACGCAACCGGGCCATCCTGCTGCTTCTGGCGCGGCTGGCGCTGCGCGCCGGCGATGTCGTTGATTTGCGCCTCGGCGATATTGACTGGGAAAAGGCCGAGATCCGTGTTGCAGGCAAATCACGGCGGCAGACGGTACTGCCTCTGCCCCAGGATGTCGGCGACGCGCTGCATGCCTATATCGCGACGGTGCGGCCAACGGTAGACGACGAGAAGGTCTTCCTCTGCGCCAACGCACCTTCGCGCCCGTTCTCCGGCTCACACAACGTCAGTTACGTGGCTCGAAGCGCGCTGGACCGCGCCGGAGTGCCCACGCTCGCCAACCGCGGTCGCGGTGCGCATGTGTTCCGCCATTCTCAGGCGACCGAGTTGCTCAGATCCGGCGCAACACTGGACACCATCCAGTCACTGCTTCGCCACGAGTCCCGGAACAGCACCGCGATCTACGCCAAGACCGATACGGTCATGTTGCAGGAGGTCGCGCAACCATGGATCGGAGGGATGGAGGGATGACCAAGAAAACCATCATCACCGATCAGGTCGAGCGATATGTCGCGATGAAGCGCAAGCTCGGCTACCAGTTCACGCGGGGTGCTTGCCCACTACGGAGCTTCGCACGCTTCGCCGAGGATCGTGACGAAACATTCATCCGTTCCGAGACCGCCATCGAATGGGCATCGACAGCGCGATCACAATCCGAGCGGATCACGAGGCTGCATACCCTACATGCACTTGCCTGCTGGCTACACGCCGAGGATGCCCGGCACGAGCTGCCGCCTCGCGACGCTCTGGGCTATCAGAGCAGACGCAGGCCGCCACCATACCTGATATCGACTCCAGACATCCGGAAACTGCTCACGACGGCGCTTTCCATGCCGCCCGAGGGCACCATCGCCCCGCTGACCTGGCACTACATGTTCGGCCTCATCGCGGTGACCGGACTGCGCATCGGCGAGGCCCTTGCGCTGACGCTGGATGACATCACCCCGGACGGTCTGGTCATCCGCGACACCAAGTTCGGCAAGTCCCGGATGGTGGCACTGCACCCGACCACCCAGGATGAGCTGGACCACTACCTGACGGTGCGGCGCGAGGAGAAAACCCCGGACAGACACCTGTTCGTGATCACCACTGGCAGGCCTCCATGCTATTCCAGAGCACAGCAGGTCTTCCAAGCGATCCTGGAACGAACGGGAATTCGGGAACCCGGCGCAGCGCGCGGTCCGACGCTCCACTCGCTGCGGCACAGCTTCGCCGTCCGGGCACTCGAGAACCTGGACCCCGGCGCCGATCCAGGCCGCCATATGCTGGCACTCTCCACCTATCTCGGCCACGCCAAAGTCTCACATACCTACTGGTACCTGGAATCGACCTTGGATCTGCTGCGCGGTATCGCCGAGGCTGCCGAGCAGGCTCACGCGAATGGGGGTGCCCGATGACCGATCTTGCCCCCCACCTCACCGCCTTCCTCCAGGAGCACTTGCCCAATGAGCGGCGCCTCAGCCGACACACCGTGCAGGGCTACACCGATTGCTTCCGGCTGCTCGTCCTCTACGTGGCCGAGCAGACCGGAATCCGTCCCTGCGCCCTGAAGATCGAGCACTTCACGGTGGCGCTCCTGCTGTCCTTCCTCGAGTTCCTGGAGAACAGCCGCAACAACAGCGTCGGCACCCGCAATATCCGCCTCGCCGCCATCAAATCATTCTTCCGGTACGTGGAATACCGTGTGCCGGGCTGCCTCGACCTCGCATTGCGGGTGCGCGCCATCCCGCACAAGCGGGCCGACAAGCCCCTGGTCGACTGGCTCGACCGGGTCGAGATGCAGGCCATTCTGGATGCCCCGGACACCGCGACAGTGGCAGGTCTTCGCGATCGGGCGATGCTGCACTTGTGCTACGCCGCCGGGCTGCGGGTGTCGGAGCTGATCGGGCTCACGCTCGACAGCCTGTCGGGTCCCCAGCTCGAAACCATCCACATCCTGGGCAAGGGACGGCGCGACCGCGAGTTGCCGCTGTGGAAGGAAACCAAGAGCGTTCTCAACGAGTGGCTCGACGTCCGGCCGCCGGTCAAAAACCGCTACCTGTTCCTCAACGCAAGGGGGCGGGCGATGAGCTCGGACGGCTTCGCGTACATCCTCAAGCAGCATGTCACCACGGCCGCGCGGAAGGCTCCATCAATCGGCAGCAAGCGGGTGACCCCGCATGTCCTGCGTCATTCCACGGCCATGACAATCCTGCATGCCACCGGCGACATCCGGAAAGTATCGCTCTGGCTCGGCCACGCGGACATCAAGAGTACCGAAGCGTATCTCCGTGCGAGCCCGGCCGAGAAACTGGGAATCCTTGATGCCACCACACCGCCGTCCATCCAGCCGGGGACCTTCCACGGTGCCAAGGACAGCTTGATGCGAGTACTCGGCGGGCGCTGAAGCATGGAATTAATGCCGAGCAAGTCCATGGAGAAACCCAATGAACAAGCCGACTTCCGAACCTGACTCGACATTAGAAACTGCTCGGGATAAGCGCAGGACGCTTCAGCGCGAGCGCCACCGGCAGCGGGCAGCCGACCGCGCCGCGCTCGGGCTCTGCACGCGATGTGGAAGCCGCGCCCCGGCGCCCGGCCGACGGCAATGCGAGCCGTGCCGCGCCAAGGCGCGCGAGGCCGAGCGCGCGCGATACGCTGCAGGCAAGAAAGCGGGGAAGCTCTATGGAGGGCGCCGCGTGGCAACCCGCCGGCGCGACAGCCGCGAGCGCGGCAGAGAGCGCCACCGCGCCAGACGCGCGGCGGGGTTGTGCACGATGTGCGGACGCGAGCGGCCCGTCGAGGGCGCTGCCGTCTGCGAGGATTGCAGGTCGATCCGCCGTGCCCGAGAGCGCGAGCGCCATGCCAGACGACGCGCCGAGGACTGCTGTGTCCGATGCCGCAAGCCGGTGCCGGCCGGCGCCTCGCGCTGCCGGCCCTGTGCGGCGGTGGAGGCGGCACGGCCGAAAGAGCGGAAGAACGCCGCCGATCGCAAGCGATATTCCCGCCGGCGCGCCAGGAAGGAATGTACGAGATGCGGCGCCTGGGCGGGCGCCGCCAGCACGTGCGAGCCGTGCTCGCACCGATCCCGGATGCGCTCCCCGGATCATCGCGGCGTGCCGGCGTCCGAGCCGCGCTTCACCATCGTCGAGACTGCCAGCGGTCTCGAGTTGGACACGTTCGAGACCGAGGCCGAGGCGGTGGCCTCGCTGGCGTTCGCCGGCCTCGACCCCAGCGAGGTCGAACTGATCGCGGACGTCTCCATCATGGCCGCGATGTCTTCATGGTGAGAGGTGAGAACGAGCGCGGCGGGCGGCACACTCCGGCGAGTGGCACAGTCGCGGGCATCCAGGCGATCACCCGAAGCGCGGATACTCGATCGTCCCGGATATCGGATCGCCGCGGAGCGACCGGTCGATCTCACGGTTCGGACCCGAGCGCGTAGTTCCCGACCTTCCCGTCCGGACCGGCCCTGCGCTCCAGCAGCTGGCGGCTCGCCAGGTCGCAGCAGACCCGCTTCACCCGCCGGACCGGCGTCAAGCCGGACAGCCTGGTGAGTTCGTCGTCGTCCAATCCCGGAAAGCGCCGCAACAGAAAGAGAATCAGGTGGTCGTTCTCCATCGAACACTCCCGACGTCAAGCGCGCTCCGCCTTACATGAGAGCGCCCGCTCAGGCAACTCCGAAGGCCCGTGCCGGCACGGCCCAAGGCCGGCACGGCCCGAGGCCGGTGCGACCCGAGGCCGGCACGACCCGCTGCCGGCCCGGCACACTTCCCGTCGAGGCGCCCCCTCTACACGATCGGGGCCGCGATCCGTGTCGTTGACGACGGCGCAGATGCGCGCTCCCTCGCCTGCATCTTCGACGAAGCGAAGCCGTTGCGGTTCTCCATGCCTACATCGACATTCCCCGGTCCTTGCTCATTCGCAGGGCGGCCTTCTTTTCCTCCTCAAGGGCGATCCTGTTGCGAATCTCCTCTTCCCTCACTCGGACCGCGTCCGGCGCGGCGCCGGCGGCGCTCAGATGGGCGGCGAGCTCGCGTTCCGGCATGTCCTTCCTGAGCGCCGCCGCCTCG
>JAPPNE010000088.1:0-8765 GCA_028818775.1 Deltaproteobacteria bacterium
CATCTACTTCCACGCCGAGGACTACGAGCCCTTCATCGGCGAGACCGGCAAGTGGCTGAGCCCGGACGTGCTCTACTACGCGTCCGACTACCCCCACTGGGACATGGAGTTTCCGGAGAACATCGACCACTTGGGCCGCAGGGAGGACCTGTCCCCCGAGGACAAGAAGTGGCTGCTGGCGGACTCCGCCAAGCGGCTGTACGGCGTGACCGACTGAGATCGGTAACAGGGAGGCGGAGAAGGCTGACTTCTTCGCCTCCTGTTTACTCAGAACTCCTTTATCTCCCGCAACCGCATCTTCTTCCGTAGCGCCTGCCGCAGTACGTAGGTGCCCACGGCCAGGTCCTCGTCCGGGATTCCGTTGGACTGGAACAGCACCTTACGGGGCTGGCCCGGGACGCCGCCGGCGACGATGTTTTCCAGCGGCACCACGTCGCGCCAGCGCAGTTGTCGCTTGGCGCACCCGGCGACCAGGTCGCCGCTGTCGTGTTGGGCCGTGGCGAGGTCGTCGGTGACCACCAGGTCCATGGACTTGATGAGCCGCCCGGAAACCTCGTGCTTGACGGTCTGGTTGGCGCCGATGGTGGCCACGAGGACGTCGTCCTTGAGCCGCTTGCCGTCGACGATCGGCGTAGTGGAGTTGGTGGAGATCACCAACACGTCGGACTCGCTCTCGACCTCGTCCAGGGATTCCGCCATGCGGAAGGGGGTCTTCACCACTTTGCTCATGGCATCGACGAAACCCTGGCGCCGGTCGGCGTTGCGGCCGTACACGAGCACCTGCTTGGGCCGGCAGGCCTTGACCACGGCCTCCACCTGGAACGTGCCCTGCCACCCGGGGCCGATGAGACCCAGCACGGCGGGCTTCGGAGGGGCCAGGTACTTGGCCGCCACGCCCGTGGCCGCGCCCGTGCGAAGGCTGCTGAGATACGCCGCGCTCATGATGACCTTGAGGGCGCCGGCGCCGCAGTCGTACAGCGAGATGGTGTTGGCCTTGGCGACGTAGCTCCGCAGCGCGATGAGATCCGTGTCCTCGTGCCACGCCGCCATCATGTTGAGTTGCTTGGAGCTGCCCTGGAGTCTCCGGCGGGGGAGGGTTCGCACCTTGCCGGCGGCCCGGTCCCGGAACATCCGGTCGAGGAGGCGGATGCAGGCGGTCATGTCGACGAGCTCGCGAGTCTGCTCGGCGCTGATGATCAAGGCCATGGAATCTCCCTTCTTGCGCCCTTGGCGTCGTCCCTACGTTTAGGGGAACACGTGCCAGCCCCTCTCGGGCAACGAGACCGTGACGGTCTCGCCACGAGCGTACTCGGCGTCGCCCACCGCCTTGACCGTCAGCTCGACCTCGCCCACCTGCACCTGGCAGTGAAGCGCGTCGCCCAGGTAGGTCTGGCGCAGCACCTGGCCGCGCAACCCGGTCGCCGACTCTCCCGCCGCCATGCCGATGTGCTCGGGACGGATGCCCAGCGTGACCGCCGCGCCCGCCGCGCAGCCCGCCGGCACCGCGCACTCGATGGCGCCCAGGCCCGACTCCACGCGCCCGGCGTCCACCACCTTGGCGGGGAGGAAGTTCATCTCCCCGACGAAGCGGGCGACGAAGAGGTTGGGGGGCTCGGAGTAGACCTCCTTGGGCGTGGCGAGCTGCAGGATCTCGCCCTCGTTCATGACGCACACGCGGTCGCCCAGGCTGAGGGCCTCGGCCTGATCGTGGGTGACGTAAAGGGAGGTGACGTTTACGGACTCGGCGATGCGCCGCAGCTCGTCGCGCATCTGGTCGCGCAGGCGCGCGTCGAGGTTGCTCAGGGGCTCGTCCATGAGCAGCACCTTGGGCCGGGTCACCACCGCTCGGGCCAGCGCCACGCGCTGCTGCTGGCCGCCGCTGAGGTCCGTGACCGGGCGCTCCTCCAGCCCATCCAGCCGCACCAGCCGGAGCGCCTCCCGTGCCCGGTCCCGCACTTCCGAACGCGGGATGCGCCGCTGCCCCTCGGTGAGCGGCAGGACCACGTTCTGAAAAACGTTCAGGTGCGGCCATACGGCGTAGCTCTGGAACACCATGCCGATGTCGCGGCGCTCGGGCGGCACATACGTCCCGCCGTCGGCGCTGTCCACCAGTTCGCCGTCGATCTCGATGGAGCCGCCGTCGGGCCGCTCAAGCCCGGCCACGCAGCGCAGGGTGGTGGTCTTGCCGCAGCCGCTGGGTCCCAGGAGCACCATGAACTCGCCTTCGGCCACTTCCAGGTCGATGCCGTCGACGGCGCGCACGGGGCCGCGGGCGGAGTCGAAAATCTTTTCCAGCTTGCGAATGCTGATCATGAACGAGGCTCCAACAGCCGTTTGGGATCAATAATGGCGTCCTTCGACTTCGCTACGCTACGCTCAGGACGAACGGTGAATGGCGCTGTCCTGCAACCGTTCGTCCTGAGCGTAGCGTAGCGAAGTCGAAGGACGCCATCTCCCTTACCCTTCCGCCAGGGCGCTGCGGCGTCCGAAGATCCAGAACAGCAGCAGTAGCGGCGAAAAGAACAGGATCATCAGGGTCGTCACCACCGAGGCCTCGGTCATTCCGGCGGCGGCCCAGTAGCTCCACACCACCGCGGTGAGGGTGATGTTGCTCTCGGTGGCGAGGAACACGGCCACGGTGACCTCGCGGTAGACCAGCAGCGCGGTCCATATCCACACGGACATGAGCGTGGGGCGCAGCAGCGGCAGCAGCACGCGCCGGCTGGCCCGCAGCATGGTGAGCCCGGAGACGTAGGCGGCCTCTTCCAGTTCCTTGTGTATCTGCAAGAGCGCGCCGTTCAGGGCGCGGGTGGCGAAGGGCAGCCGGGTTACCAGGTACACCAGCGCGATGAGCCACACGGTGCCGTACAGCGGCACGTAGTCCTTCAGCACGAACAGCGCCACCAGCAGCGCGCCGATGGCGAAGAGCAGCTCGGGCACGGTGTGGGGCAGGAAGGCGCCGAACTCCAGGGCGTAACGCCCGCGGCTGCGGGTGCGCACCACCAGCCAGGAGATGGCGAAAGCGTACACCAGCACCAGCAGCGGCACCACCAACATCAGGATGAGCGTGTGTTTCATGCCGCGCCACACCAGCTCCCAGTTGACGTTGTAGAAGTTGTTGAGCGAGAGCTGCTCCCACATCTCCAGGGACGGCGGCGCCACGTAGGGCGCGAACGCGATGAAGCCCACGAGCGCGATGGGCACGAGCTTGGAGATGAGGGCGTAGACGGCGATCATGGCCCAGGCGGCCCAGTTCCACCCGCCCAGGTCCAGCATCTTGGGGCGGTAGCCCTTGCCGGTGATCACTTGGTAGCGGTTGCCGCGCTGCAGCACGCGGCCGTACCAGGCCGTCAAGGCCAGCGCCACCACGATCATGAGCACCCCCACCGCGCCGGTGATGCCGTAGCGCGGCTCCATGTCCTCGGGAAACGTCAACGTGAAGAGATAGGTGCTGAAGAGGTAGACGCGGTTGCCGAGCCCGATGACCGCCGGGATGTCGAAGGTCGCGATGCCGACGATGAAGATGTAGATGACCGCGGCGAGAATGGCGGGCCCAGCCAGGGGAAGCGTCACCCGGCGCAGAGTGGCGGCGGCGCTCATGCCCGCGGTGCGCGCCGCCTCCTCCAGCATCGGGTTCATGGCCCGGAACATCTGCGTGGTGAGGATGAACGCCAGCGGCGCCAGGTTCATCCCCTGCACGAAGCCCATGCCCATGGGCGTGGCGATGTTCACGGGGCCGTCGTCCAGGGCCAACAGGTCCACCAGCCAGCGGTTGATGAAGCCGATGCGCGGGTGGGCGATGAACGTCCAGCCCATGGCCACGAAGATGCCGGGGATCAGGAGCCCCAGCGTCATGATGACGTAGATGGCGGGCTTGCCCGGGATGGTGGTGCGCTCGGTGAGCCAGGCGATGGGAAGCCCGATGATCAGTGCGAAGAACACCGTGGAGAACGCAAACCACAGCGTGTTCCATATGACGCCGTAGATCGCGGAGTCTCCGAGGACGTCGTGGTAGTTCTCCAGGGTATAGCTGGAGTGGACGGTGCCCAGGGTGCCGCTCTGGAAGCTCACCCACACGATCACCAGGATGAACACCACCACGAGCGCCATGGGAGCCAGCGCGACGGGCAGCAGTGGGGAAACCTGACCGTTAAGACGCGGCAGACGCAAAGCTACGGCCTTTCTCGGATCCGGTACGGGCCACTTGTCCCCGGTCCGGTCGGGGGTCTGCCCGGACCCGATCCGAAGCCTGCCCCGACTCTGATCGGCACCCGGGAGGTCCGTGGCCTCCCGGGTCACCGTTTACGTACCGGCTACTTTCCGCCGTCCTTGAGGATCTTGCGGAACTCTGCCTGGATCTTCCGGAGTTCCTTGGGGTCGTGCGTGTTGTTGCGCTCCACCGTGTCGATGAAAAGCAGTCCCCCGCCCGCCAGGATGTCCAGCACCGGCTTGCGCGTGTTGGCTTCCGGGTAGATGTGCAGGTCATGGCCGCCCAAGTCCCACTGGAGCTTCTGTCCTTCCGCCGTGTGCATGAAGTTTGCGAACAGGATGCCGGCGTTGGGGTGCTGCGCGTGCTTGGGGATGCCGAAGTAGATGACGTTGACCCGCGAAATCTCCTTGATGGTCGCCTGCTTCACCGGCGCGCCCCGGCGCTGCATGCGTATGGAGTCGTCGTGGCCGCAGTCGAATATCAGCATGAGGAACTCGCCGCTGGCGACGCGATCCATGGAGTTGCAGCCCATCAGTCCACCGATATGTCCGGCGAGGCGCTTGGTGTAGGCGGTCATGCGTTCGCGGCCGAGCATGTCGTCCGCGGCGAACTGGTAGAGTCCCGTGGCGTAGGGTGTGGATGCGATCTTGCCCTTGAACTTGGCCTTGAAGACATCGTCCATGCTTTGCGGAACGTCTTCGGGCTTGACCAGTCGCGAGTTGTAGGAGATGCCCACCACGCGCGAGGCGATGGCCACGCCCGCGCCCTTGGGCGCGGTCCGGTTGATGTTGGCGTCCTTGGGGTTGGACCGTTCCAGCAGCCCCTCCCAGTCCATCAGCATGAGCATGCCCTTGGCCGTGCCCTGGGACATGTGGTTGGAACTGCCAAGGAGGATGTCGCTGCTGGACGGCTGGCCGGCGGCGTGCTCCTGCAGCAGCTTGGCGGTCATGCGCGGGAAGTTGGGTCCGGGAGTGAAGCGGAGCTTGAGATCGGTCCCGTAGCGCTTGTTCATGGCGGCGACCATCTTGCGCACCCCGGCGTCGCCTCCGAGCCGCCCCGCGGTCCACTGGATCTTGAGCTCGCCTTCCTTCTTGGCGGCTTCGATGACTTTCTGAAGCGCGGGTGAAATCTTCTCTTCCGCGAAAGCGGGCAGGGTGAGGCCGAGGACGGCCAATGCCACGAGAACTCTTGCAAACATACGTCTTCCTCCGTTCCTGAGGTGGTTTCGGGACCGTGCGTGTGTTGCGGACCCGGCTGTCATCAAGGCGTGGTGTTTACGTGAATATGGAAGCCGTCGCAACCCTTCGGACAGGACTCAGTCCTTCGACCCCAGCTTGCGGTCGAGGTTGAACGCCGCGCTGATGAGGCCCAGGTGGGTGAAGGCCTGGGGGAAATTGCCCAGGGCCTCGCCCCGGGGCCCGGTCTCCTCGGAGTAGAGCCCGAGGTGGTTGGCGTAGCTCAGCATCTTCTCGAAGATGAAACGGGCGGTCCCCAGCCGGCCGGCACGGGTCAGCGCTTCCACCAGCCAGAAGGTGCACATGCTGAAGGTGCCTTCCTCCCCGGGGACGCCGTCGTCCGTCCGGGCCACGTCGTAGCGGTAGACAAGACTGTCCGACACCAGCCCGCCCTCGTGCGGCGGGCGGTGGATCGCCTCCAGGGTGGAGAGCATCTTGGGGTCGGTGGGGGAGACGAAGAAGACCAGCGGCATGAGCAGGTTGCTGGCGTCCAGCGTGTCGCTGCCGAAGGCCTGCACGAAGGCGTTCCGTTCCCGGTTGAACCCTTCGGCCATGATCTTCTGGTAGATGGCGTCCCGGTTCTGGAGCCAGCGCTCGCGGTTGGCCGGGAAGGAGCGCTTCTCCGCCAGCCGCACCCCCCGGTCCAGCGCCACCCAGCACATGAGCTTGGAGTAGACGAAGTGCTGGCGCCCGCCCCGCACCTCCCAGATCCCCTCGTCGGGCTGGTCCCAGTGGTCGCAGACCCACTCCATCAGGCGCGAGAGGTTGGTCCACAGCTCCGAGTCGATGGGGGTGCCGTACTTGTTGAACAGGTAGACCGAGTCCATCATCTCGCCGTAGATGTCAAGCTGGAGCTGGTCGGCCGCGGCGTTGCCGATGCGCACGGGAGCGGACTGCCGGTAGCCTTCCCAGTGGTCGAGGGTGGACTCCGGGATCTCCTTCTCGCCGCGGATGCCGTACATGATCTGCAGCGAGCCGTCGGGCTTCAAGTCGCCGCAACGTTCCTTGAGCCAGTCCATGAACCGGCCGGCCTCGTAGGTGAAGCCCAGGCGCATGAGGCCGTAAAGGCTGAAGCTGGCATCGCGGATCCAGGTGTAGCGGTAATCCCAGTTGCGCACGCCGCCGATGTCTTCCGGCAGGCTGCAGGTGGGCGCGGCCACGATGGCGCCGGAGGGCTCGTAGCACAGGAGCTTCAGCACCAGCGCCGAGCGGTCCACCATTTCGCGCCAGCGTCCGCTGTAGCGGGACTGCCGGAGCCACTGGTGCCAGTACCGCTCGGTGTCCTCCAGCAGTCCGAGACAGCCTTCCACCTCCGGGCAGTCGCAGTCGATACCGCCGTCGTCGACGCCCTGGAACACCGCCGTCAACACGCTGTTCTCGCGCAGGGTCCCGCTGGCAACCACGCCGCCGTTGCCGTCGGGGCGGACGGACACGACGGTGCGGTGGCCGCTCTGTGATACCTTCAGCATGCAGCCGAGGCCGTCGCTCTGGAACACCGCGCGGTTGTCGCGGACCTCCACGGTGTGCTCCGCGCGCCCGTAGTCGAATGCCGGAGTGCACTGGAGCTTGAGCGACATGGTGCCGCGCACCACCTTGGCGATGCGGATGAGGCGCCCGTGGTAGTTCTCGTCGGCGGGGCCCGGGGGCATGAAGTCCATCACCTCGCTCACGCCTTCCTCGGTCATGAAGCGGGTGATGAGGATGTTGGTGTCCGGCAGGTACAGTTGCCGGCAGGTGACGTTCTCCACGTCGGGCCCGATCACGAAACGTCCGCCCCTGGCGTCGTCGAGCACGGCTGCGAAGACGCTGGGCGAATCGAAACGCGGGTAGCAGAACCAGTCGATGGAGCCGTTGTTGCCCACCAGGGCGACCGTGTGAAGGTCGCCGATGACGCCGTAGTTCTCGATGGGAGCGTACATTGCGCGGTCAATCTAACGTATCCGCACCGGTAATTCTATCGGCCCTCGGCGGCTCTTCGGGCCGCCTCGTGCCGTGTCCCACAGATTCGTGTGCTAAGATGCATCAGGGTGGAAGTGACCCCGCAGAAGACGGATTCGGGGCAGATAGGCACCCTGTCCAAGGAGGTTCGTATGCAGTTGGGCATCATCGGTTTGGGAAGGATGGGCGGCAACATGGCGCGGCGGCTGATCAAGGCCGGACACGAGGTGGTGGCCTTCGACAGGCACGCCGACGCCGTCCAGGGACTGGTGGCGGACGGCGGGGTGGGAAGCGGCTCGCTCGCGGAACTGGTGGCGAAGCTCGACAAGCCCCGGGCCGTGTGGATGATGGTGCCGGCCGCGGTGGTGGACCGCACCATCGAGTCCTTCGTGGAGCACCTGGAGCAGGATGACATCCTCATCGACGGCGGCAACTCGTACTACATCGACGACATCCGGCGCGCCAGGGAGCTGACGCCCAGGGGCATCCACTACGTGGACGTGGGCACCAGCGGCGGCGTGTGGGGGTTGGAGCGGGGCTACTGCCAGATGATCGGCGGCGAGCTGGAGGTGGTGCAGCATCTCGATCCCGTCTTCGCGGCGCTGGCGCCAAGCATCGACGAGGCGCCGCGCACCCCGGGCCGTGAGCCCGGCAAGGGCACGGCGGAGCACGGCTACCTTCACTGCGGCCCCAACGGCGCCGGCCACTTCGTCAAGATGATCCACAACGGCATCGAGTACGGCATCATGGCGGCCTACGCCGAGGGGTTCAACATCCTCAAGCACGCCAACGTGGGCAAGCAGGGGCACGAGGCCAGCGCGGAGCAGACCCCGCTGCGCGACCCCGAGCACTACCAGTACGATTTCGACCTGGGCGAGGTGGCGGAGCTGTGGCGCCGCGGCAGCGTGGTGGCGTCGTGGTTGCTGGACCTGACCGCCAACGCGCTGCTGGAGGACCCCGGCCTGGAGCGGTTCGCGGGGCGGGTGTCCGATTCCGGCGAGGGCCGCTGGACCATCCAGGCGGCGGTGGACGAGGCGGTGCCCGCCCACGTCCTCACCGCGGCCCTGTTCGAGCGCTTCAGTTCCCGGGGCGAGGCGGACTACGCTGACAAGCTGCTCTCGGCCATGCGCTTCCAGTTCGGCGGCCACGAGGAACTGCCGCCCAAGAAGTAGTTGGGGCGGTTTCGTGGAAATCGAAGTATTGCCCGACGCCGATGCCGTGGCGCGGCGGGCGGCTGCCTTTATCGCGGATGCCGCGCGCGCGGCGGTGCGCGCGCGCGGGCTGATCCTGTCAGCCCCCAGCCGCGGCCGGCCGCCCGGGGGGATTCTGCGTGCGCGTGGGGGCGAGGGCCTGCCCAGGGAGGCGGTGGGACGACTGCAGGT